>DASWSY010000119.1:0-1542 GCA_036402415.1 Rhizobacter sp.
GAGGCCCTTGAAGATGATCTTGTCCCAGTCGGCGCCGGCGCCCTTGGGCATGATGCCGAGCATCGCGATCTTGCCGCCGTGGTACATGCAGTCGAGCATGTCGTTGAACGCGCGCGGGTTGCCGCTCATTTCCAGGCCGACATCGAAGCCTTCCATGTGCAGGTCGGCCATCACGTCCTTCAGCGACTGGTTGGCGACGTTGACTACGCGAGTGGCGCCCATGTCGGCGGCGAGCTTCAGGCGGAAATCGTTGACGTCGGTGACGACGACGTTACGCGCGCCGATGTGCTTGCAGATGCCCGCGGCGATGATGCCGATCGGGCCGGCGCCGGTGATCAGCACGTCCTCGCCGACCACGTCGAACTCCAGTGCGCAATGCGCGGCGTTGCCGTAGGGATCGAAGAAGGCGGCAAGTTCCGATGGAATCTGGTCGGGGATCGGCCACAGGTTGCTGGCCGGCATCACGATGTATTCGGCGAAGGCGCCGTGGCGATTCACCCCGATGCCGACCGTGTTCGGGCACAGGTGCTGGCGACCGGCACGGCAGTTGCGGCAGTGGCCGCAGACGATGTGGCCCTCAGCGCTGACGCGCTGGCCGAGCTTGTAGCCGGTGACGCCGGCGCCGAGTTCGACCACGCGGCCGACGAACTCGTGGCCGATCACCAGCCCCGGCTTGATCGTGCGCTGGCTCCATTCGTCCCACAGGTAGATGTGCAGGTCGGTGCCGCAGATCGCGGTCTTCTCCAGCTTGACCAGTACTTCGTTCGGGCCGGGCGCGGGCACCGGCACCTGTTCCATCCAGATGCCCTTGGTGGCTTCGCGCTTCACCAGCGCCTTCATTGTTTGCGTCATTGGGGGTGCCTTATGGGAGCCGGCAGAGGCGGAAAGAGGGCGAAATTATACGCCGCGTCCAACATGTGGCCGGCGTCCCGGTTTGTCCGGATCGCCCGGTTTCGCCTATCGTCGCCGCTACCTCGCACCCGGATACACCATGCGCCTGCGTCTGTTCGCCCTTCCCCTGGCGTTGTGTTTTGCCTCTGCCCATGCCGACGAAGGCATGTGGATGCCATCGCAGCTGCCGTCGATCGCCGAGTCGTTGCGCGCCGCCGGGTTCAAAGGCGATCCCCAGGATCTGGCTGAGTTGGCGAAGCCCCCGATGAATGCCGTGGTCAAGGTCGGTGGCGCCAGCGGTGCGTTCGTGTCGAAGGACGGCCTGCTGCTGACCAATCACCATGTCGCCTTCGGCGTCATCCAGTACAACTCCCGGCCAGACCGCGACCTGATCGCGAACGGCTTCGCCGCCGCCGATCGTGCGGGCGAACTGCCCGCGAACCCGGACTACCGCGTGCTGGTCACGACGGGCTTCGACAAGGTCACCGACCGCATTCTCGAAGGCGCGCGCGGCAAGCGTGGGCGCGCGTATTTCGATGCCGTCGAAACCGCGACCAAGGCCGCCGTCGCCGAGTGCGAACGCGACGCCGGCTATCGCTGCAGCGTCGCCAACATGTACTACGGCACCGACTTCTATCTGATCCGGCAGCT
>DASWSY010000120.1:0-6015 GCA_036402415.1 Rhizobacter sp.
CTCCACGCGTCCGACCTGGAAGCGCACCGGTTCGCTCGAGGGCTCGTTGGCCGTCACCTCCACTCGTGCGACCGCCGGCAGCGTCTGGCGGATGCTGGCGCCGCGATCGCCGCAGAAGGACTCGGGGCCGAAGGCCGACAGCGGGATCACGTAGTCGGTGAGCTGCGCGTCCACGCGCTGCATCATGACCGGGTAGCAGCCGGCGTTCTGGATGCGCGGATCGGTGCCCTTGAGGCGGATGCGCAGCACGCGCGGCGTGGCCGACGCGAGGCGGATGCGCAGGTGCTCGTAGGCCGAGAGGTCGACCGGCACGCCGCGCGCATCGCCGCCGACCTCGATGCCGAGCGTGTCCCACTGGCTCGCGTTGGCGGTGGAGAGCCGCCCTTCGACCTGCACGACCGCATCGGCCACGCGCACCGCCGCGATCGAGGCGTCGCCGCTGCGCTCGGACATCGCGAGCTGCTGCACCGGCGCACCCAGGTGGCTTTGCATCGGGGGCTTGAAGTCGGCCCACAGCAGCGCCTTGTCGGGCGCGGCGTGGACGGCGTGCACGAAGGCGAGCGCAAATGCCGGCAGCGCGGCGGCAGCAAGGCGCTTCATGGTCACAGCGGGCGCGGCTGCACCGGCATGCACAGCTCGCAGCGCACGAACGGGATGCCCGGCACGCCTGCGCGCGGCTCGTAGCGTTCGAAGAAGTGGCCCTCGCCCATTGTGAAGGGCGAGTGCGGCAGCCATTCGTCGAGCAAGGTGTGCCAGCCCAGCGCAATGTCGCTGGAGGGTCCGTCGAATGGCAGCGTGGCGATCCAGCGTTCGCCCACACGGTGGCGTGGCAGGCGCACGCCCGGGTCGCGCCAGCCCGCGGGCAGCTCGACGCAGGCATCCATGCGGCAGTTCTGCGTGCCTGCGATGGCCGGGTCGTCGAGGCCGACGAAGGCCAGGGGCTGGTCGCCGAGACCCAGGCTGTGCACGACGGGGAGGAAGCGCTCCCAGAGCTCGTAGGCGGCGCGGCGGTAGTCGCCACGGGCGCGCATGAAGAAGTATTCGGCGGGCTCCTGCCGGCGCACCTCGACCGCGGGCGGCGGCGCGGGGCCTCGGTCGTGGGCCGGGGTGTGCCAGTTGACCCAGCCGCCGTTGCGCCAGACGCTGGGCGTCATGCCGAAGTGCTCGCGGAAGGCGCGTGCGAAGGCCTCGGGCGAAGCGAAGCCGCAGTTGAGCGCGATGAAGGTGATCTTCTCGTCGGGGCAATGGCGCAGGCGGCCGGCGGCGCTCTCGAGCCGGCGGCGGCGCACGAAGGCCTTGAGCGTCTCGCCTGTCCACGAGAGGAAGAGGCGATGGAAGTGGAAGGGCGAGATGGCCGCCAGCCGCGCGAGCGTCTCCAGGCGCAGATCATCGGCCAGGTGGGCGTCGACGTAGTCGAGCACGGCCTCGATGCGGTGAACGTGGTGGCCGGGCACCGGCGGCATGGGCGCCGTGCCACCGTGCGGAGGGCGGGGCGCTGACGAAAGAGGGGCTGATGCAAGGGTGGACATCGACATTCCTCCTGTGGCGGAAACGGTTCGGCAGGCCGGTCAGCGTGCGTTGACCACCCGCCCTTGGGGATCGAACACATGGCACTGCTCGGGGTCGGCCTGCAGCCACACGGCATCGCCCGCCGCCAGCGCCGCATGCGAGGCGGGCAGCTTGACGGTGGCAATGTCTTCGCGGCCGGCGAGGCGGGCATAGGCGATGTCGCAGTCGCCCAGGTGCTCGACCTGGTCGACCGTGGCGCGCAGGCCGGCGTCGCGCGAGGCAAGGCGGAAGTGCTCGGGCCGCACACCCAGCGTCACCTCGCGAGGGTTGCCATTGAGCGAGGTGCCGGGCAGGTGCAGCGAGCCGGCGTCGCCGAGCGACAGGTGCACGCCATCGTTCACCGCCGTGGCCGTGGCGGCGATGAGGCTCATGCGCGGCGAGCCGAGGAAGCCGGCGACGAACTGCGTGGCCGGGTCGCGGTAGAGGTCCATGGGACGTCCGACCTGCTCGATGCGCCCGCCGTTGAAGACCGCGATGCGCGTGCCGAGCGTCATGGCCTCGACCTGGTCGTGCGTCACGTAGACCATGGTCGTGCCGAGCTCGCGGTGCAGGCGCGCGAGCTCCATGCGCATCTGCACGCGCAACGCGGCGTCCAGGTTCGACAAGGGCTCGTCGAAGAGGAACACCTTCGGGTGGCGCACGATGGCGCGGCCGATCGCCACGCGCTGGCGCTGGCCGCCCGAGAGCTCTTTCGGCTTGCGCTGCAGCAGCGGCACGATCTGCAGGATCTCGGCCGCGCGCTGCACCGCCTGGGCGCGCTCGGCCTTGCCGAGCTTCGTGAACTTGAGCGCGAAGCCGATGTTCTCGGCCACCGTCATGTGCGGGTAGAGCGCGTAGTTCTGGAACACCATCGCAACGCCGCGGTGCACGGGCGAGAGGTCCTGCGCTTCCTGGTCGCCCACGAGGATGCGGCCGGCGTCGATCTCTTCCAGCCCGGCGATGCAGCGCAAGAGCGTGGTCTTGCCGCAGCCCGAGGGGCCGACGAAGACCATGAATTCGCCGGAGGCGATCTCGAGGTCGATGCCGTGGAGGACGCGGGGGCCCGAGGCGTACTGCTTCTCGATGCCGATGAGGCTCATGGAGGTCATGGTGACGGCTTCTTTTTTGCGGAGGTCAGCCCTTGACCGCGCCTGCGGTCAGGCCCTCGATCAAACGGCGGGAATAGAGGATGAAGAGCACCAGCAGCGGCAGCACGGTCACCGCCGAGCCCGCGCTGATGGCGCCCCATGGCGTCTGCCCGGTGCCCTGCAGCGAGCGCAGCACGAGCGGTGCGGTGAACATCTCCATGTCGCTCATCACCAGCAGCGCGCCCACGAAGTTGTTGTACGAGCCGATGAAGGTCACGAGGCCCAGCGTGCCCATGGCCGGGCCGATGAGCGGCAGCACCACGCGCCAGTAGATGCCGAACTCGCCGCAGCCATCCATGCGCGCGGCCTCGACCAGCTCGCGCGGCACGGCCGAGCCGATGTACTGGCGCATCAGGAAGATGCCGAAGGCCGAGCAGGCGCCGGGGATGATGAGCGCGCGGGTGCTGTTGAGCCAGCCCAGCTCTTTCATCATCAGCACGTAGGGGATCATGCCCACGAAGGCCGGCAGCAGCATGGTGGCCATCAGCGCGGCGAAGAGCTTGTCGCGCCCGCGGAACTCGTACATCGAGAAGCCGTAGCCGCCGAGCGAGCACAGGAAGAGGTTGAGCACGGTGGAGGCGGTGGCGATCCACAGCGACAGCGCCACGCTGCGCCAGAACATCGGGCGCTGCGCGACGAGCTCGTTCAGGTTGTCGAGGAGCGCATCGCCGAACCAGATGGGCGGCGGCACCGAGAGGATGTCGGTGTTGGTGTGCGTCGCGAAGACGAACATGAAGTAGAACGGCGCCAGCATGATCAGCGCGCCGACGAGCACCAGCGCATGCGGCAGCCACTGCGAGGGGTTGAGGCGGCCCGGCTTGCGGCGGTGCCGTGGGGCCGGCGCGACGCTGGCCGCGGGGAGGGAAGAGGCGAGGGTGGACATGCGCGGTCAATCCTTGCGGCCGAGGTAGCGGTTGTTGAGCCAGGTGAGCGCGGCGATCACCATGAACATGAGCCAGGCCACGGCCGAGGCGGTGCCGAAGTCGCCGTCGGTGAGGCCGACCTTGTACATCTGCATCGCCACCGTCTCGGCCACCTGGCCGATGCCGCCGCTGCCGCCGGTGAGCACGAAGGGCTCCTCGAAGAGCTGCAGGTTGCCGATGATGGTGAGCGTGACGGCGAAGAGCATCATGGGCCGCAGGAGCGGCAGCGTGATGTAGCGGAACTGCTGCCAGGTGCCCGCGCCGTCGACGGTGGCGGCTTCATAAAGATCCTTCGGGATGGTCTGCAGCGCCGAGAGGTAGAGCACCGTGTTCCAGCCGACGAAGCGCCACCACACGATGAAGGCGACGATGGGGCGGGTGTACTCGGGCCGGCCCCAGTCGATGTTCTCGGTGGGGAACAGCCAGGCGAGCGGGTGCACGCCCATCACCTGCCACTGGCCGAGGCCGGTGAGCACCTGGTTGATCACGCCGAAGTCGCGCGAGAAGAGCGACGAGAAGACGAGCGTGATCGCCACCGTGTTGGTGATGTACGGCAGGAAGTACATCGAGATCACCGGGTTGCGCACCCGGCGGAACTGCGTGTGGATGAAGTAGGCGAGCGGGATCGCCACCAGGTGCTGCGGCAGGCCGGAGGCGATGCCGAGCCAGAAGGTGTTGGCCATGGCGCGCCAGAAGTCGCGCGCGTAGAGCTCGGCCCAGAAGCTGCCGCTGAAGAAGCTCGCCCAGGGCAGGCCGTCCAACTGCAGCACGAAGAGGTAGTTGCCCCATCCTTCCCACTTCATGCCGGACAGGCCCGCCGCGATCTCCCAGCGGAAGAACGAGGCGTAGGCCGAGAACAGCAGCGGAAAGAGCCCGAAGCCCAGGAAGAGGATGAAGAACGGCGCGACGAAGACGTAGGGCATCCAGTGCCACGGCTTCAGGCGCCGCCTGCGGCGAGGCGCCGGCGGTGGCGCGACGACGGGAAGAACGGCGGACATGGGAACGATGCGTGGCCTGCTGAGGGGATGGAGCCTCGCCACCTCAGCGGCGGATGCGGCGCTCGATGGCCTTGCGGGCGTCGGCCAGCGCGAGCTTCACGTCCTTGCCCTGCTCGAGCACCTTGTCGAACTCGGCAGTGATCACCTCGGCGGCCACCGGGTCCAGGCGGTCCACGTCGACGGCGGGGATCTTCTGGGCGGTCGCCTTCCACTGCTGGCGGGCGCGGGTGTTGCCGAGGAATTCCACCGGCTGGTCGACGAAGGGGTCGTTGGTGGCTTCGATCAGCGCGGGGAAGGCGTCGAGCTCACGGAAGGCGGCGATCTGCACCTCGCGGCTGGTCGTCATGAACTTCACGAACTCCCAGGCGAGTGCCTTGTTCTTCGCGCCCTTGGGGATGGCGTAGTACGAGCCGCCCCACGAGGCGTTCACGCCGCCGGGCAGGCTGGCCGAGCGCCAGTTGCCGCGGGTGTCGGGCGCGATCCAGTTCTTCAGGTGGCCGGCGAGCCAGGCGCCCATCATCTCGGTGGCCACGGTGCCGCGGCGGAAGCCCTCGCTCCACTCGTTGCTCCAGGCGCCGATCTTGGCGTCGATGCCGGCGGCGCGGGCGCGCTTGGCGGTCTCGAAGGCCGTCACGAAGCGCGGCGACTCGACCAGCACCGCGCCCTTCTCGTCGAAGTAGAGGCCTTCGCCGTCCTTCAGGCCCGAGCGCAGGATGATGTCCTTGATGGCCGCGGCGTGCGGGATCAGGTAGGTGCCGCTCTTGGCCTTGAGCTTCTGGCCGGCGTCGATGAACGAATCCCACGACTTGGTGAGGTCGGCCTCGCTGATGCCGGCCTTGTCCATGAGGTCCTTGCGATAGAAGAGCGCGCCCGGGCCGATGTCGGCCGGCAAGGCCGCACGCACGCCGCCGCGGCTCGTGCCCTGCGCGGCCGCGAACTTGAAGAAGCGGTCGGTGAGGGCGTTGGCGTTGTAGGGCGGCTTGGCCAGGTCTTCCAGGCCACCGCCCTCGGCGAACTTGGCCACGAAGCCGATCTCCAGGCCCATCACGTCGGGCAGGTTCGCGCCGGTGGCGAGCGCCGTGGTCATCGCGTTGTGGTGGTCGCCGTAGCCGAGCGAGATGAGCTTCACCTCCACGTCGGGCCGCGCCTTCTTGAAGAGGGGGATGGCAGCCTGCACGGAACGGTCGAGGTCCTTGAACGCCGAGACGGTGAGCACCGTCTGGGCATGCAGGGCCAGCGAGGCGAGGCCGAGGGTGGCCGCGAGGCCGAGGCGTGTGACGAATTTCATGGGGTCTCCGTGTCGTTGGCAAGGCGCGCAGGTGCAGCATTCATGCAAGCGCTTGCACAGCAGTGTAGAAGTCGCCTTCGCGGCATGTCACTGCGGAGGAACCCCGTGCG
>DASWSY010000121.1:0-6892 GCA_036402415.1 Rhizobacter sp.
CACTTCGACTGGAGCGGCCTGCTCGGCGCCTCGCAGGCGATGAGCCTCTTTGCCGACAAGCAGCTCATCGAGATCCGCATTCCTTCCGGCAAGCCGGGCAAGGAGGGTTCCGAAGCCCTGCAGCGCTATTGCGAGACCCTGAGCGACGACGTGGTCACCATCGTCACGCTGCCCAAACTCGACCGCACCCAGCAGTCGAGCGCCTGGTTCACCGCACTCGACGGCGCCGGCGTGTCGGTGCCGGTCTTCGCGATCGAGCGCAAGGCCCTTCCGGCGTGGATCGCCCAGCGCCTGGCCGCGCAAGGCCAGCGGGTGCAGGGGGGTGAGGCGGGGCAGCACGCCCTGGCCTTCTTCGCCGACCGGGTCGAAGGCAACCTGCTCGCGGCCCACCAGGAGATCCAGAAGCTCGCGCTGCTCTATCCGGCCGGCGAACTGAGCTTCGAGCAGATCGAAGCGGCGGTGCTCAACGTGGCGCGCTACGACGTCTTCAAGCTCGGCGAAGCGGTGCTCGCCGGCCAGGCCACGCGTGCGCTGCGCATGCTCGACGGCCTGCAGGCCGAAGGCGAAGCGGCGGTGCTGGTGCATTGGACGCTGGCCAACGACATCCTCTCGCTCAAGCGTGTGCGCGACGCCATGAACCATGGCAAGCCCTTGCCGATGGCACTGCGCGAGGCGCGCGTCTGGGGCGCCAAGGAGCGCCTCTTCGAACGTGCCGTGCCGCTGCTGACCGACAACGCGCTGGCGCAACTGGTCGAGGCCGCGCAGATCTGCGACGGCCTGGCCAAGGGCCTGAAGCACCCCGACTGGCCCCACGACGCGTGGGACGGCCTGAAGCGGCTGGTGCTGATGCTCGTGCAGTGGACGGCGGGCGGTGGTCCGCGCAAGAGCGTTCGGCTCGCGCTCACCGCCTGATCAATAGCCTTTCGTCCGGTCGACCAGGTGTGACAACGGCCGCCCTTCGCGGAACGCGTTGAGGTTGGCGACCGCGATGCCGGTCGCGCTGCCGAGATCGGTCAGCGCCGCCGCATGCGGCAGCAGCGTCACCTGCGGGTGAACCCAGAAGCGGTGGTTGGGCGGCAGCGGCTCGGTGTGGAAGACATCGAGCACCGCGCGCCCGAGGCGACCGTTGTCGAGCGCGGCGAGCAGCGCCGACTCCACGACGTGCTGGCCACGCGCCAGGTTCACGAAACCGGCGCCGCGTTTCATCTGCGAAAAGCGCCGTTCGTCGAACAGCGAATGCGTGCGCACCGTGAGCGGCAGCAGGTTGATCACCACGTCGGCCACGCTCAGCACATCGGCCAGCGCGTGGTCGCCGTGGCAGGTGTCGACGCCGACCATGACGCGCTGGCGCCGGCTCCAGCCGCTCACGCGGTAGCCGTTGCCGGCCAGTCGCAGCGCTACCGCACGGCCCATCTCGCCCAGGCCGAGCACGGCCACGTGCACCTCGTCGGCCCGGCGTTGCGGCAGTGCCTGCCACACGCCGGCACGTTGCTGCTCGGCGTAGCCGAAGTAGTCGCGGTGCAGGCTCAGCGTGGCCCAGAGCGCCGTCTCGGCCATCGCGGCGCTCATCGCCGGGTCGACCATGCGTGCGAGCGGCACATCGGCCGGCAGGGTGTCGTCGCGCAGCAGCTTGTCGACACCGGCCCACATCGACTGGATGAAGCCCAGGCGTGGCAGGTCTCTCAGGGCGCCGGCCGGCGGGTTGGCGACGAGGGCCATGGTGACCTCGGCATCGGTGGCCGGGTCGCGCGAGGTGAGCACCGGAACGCCCGGCAGCGCGGCGCGCAACCGGTCGGCCCAGGCCGACAGGGTGTCGGGCGCAAAGTCGGTGGCGAGCAGCAGGCTCATCGTGCGTGGGCGAGCAGGGCGGCCAGCGCGGCGTCGACCGTCTGCTCTCGCACGTCGCTGCGCGAGCCGTCGAGTTGCAGGCGCACGGGCTGCGTCGGGATACCGCGCCGTGACACCGCCATCCACACCGTGCCGACCGGCTTGCCCGGCGTCGCACCCCCCGGGCCGGCGATGCCGGTGACCGCCACGGCCAGGTCCACACGCGCCTGTGCGAGCGCACCGTCGGCCATCGCCTGCGCCACTTCGGCGCTGACGGCGCCATGGCGGGCGATGAGCGCCGGGGGCACGCCGATCAGCTCGGTCTTGGCGTCGTTGGAGTAGGTGACGAAGCCACGCTCGAACCAGTCGCTGGAGCCGGCGATCGAGGTGCAGGCTGCCGCGATCAGGCCGCCGGTGCAGGACTCGGCCGTGGCAAGGCGCCAGCCCTTCGCGCGCAAGGCTTGCGCGAGCGCGGCCACGGCCGCGTCCCAGCGCGAGAGGGCATGGACCTGAGCGTGGCTCACACCCACCTCCAGAGCGCGATCACGAGCAGCGTGCACAGCGCGGCCACCAGGTCGTCGAACAGGATGCCGAAGCCCTGGACCCATCCGATGGACGCGCCGCGCCGGCCCTTGAAAAGGCCGTCGGCCCAGGCCACCGGGCCGGGCTTGACCGCGTCGAAGAAGCGGAACAGCACGAAGGCGCCGACCTGGCCCCACAGGCCCACCGGCATCACGAGCCACAGCACGGCCCAGAAGGCGAGGACTTCGTCCCACACGATGGCGCTCGGGTCGGCGATGTGGAGGTGGCGCGCGGTGACGGTGCCGGCCCACCAGCCCACGAGCGTGCCGACGCCGAGCACCAGGGCCCACTGCAGGTCGCTCAGGTGAGGCTGCATCACCAGGAAGGCCAGCCAGGCCCACAGCGTGCCCACGGTGCCGGGCGCGACGGGCGAGAGCCCGCTGCCGAAGCCGAGCGCGATGAGGTGCGCCGGGTGGCGCAGCATGAAGCGGGCGCTGGGCTTCACCGGCGCGAGGGGCAGCGGCGGGTTCAGGGGTGCCGCGGTGTCGGCAGGCGTCATGACTTGAAGTGGTCGAAGGAGCCGAAGTGGTGGGCCACCGTGCGGCCCTGTGCATCGACCAGGGTGAGTTGCCCGCTGTCGTCGATGCGGCCGATGCGCGTGACCGGCGTGGCCGCCTCCCGTGCGGCGGCCTGCACGGCGTCGGACTTGGACGCGGGTGCGGTGAACACGACTTCGTAGTCGTCGCCGCCGGCCAGGGTGCACTCGCGTTGGCGCGCCAGCGGCTGGGCGGCGAGCACGGTGCTTCGCGGCACGAGGTCGACCTCGACGGTTGCGCCCACCTGCGAGCGCTTGAGGATGTGGCCCAGGTCGCCCAGCAGGCCGTCGGACACGTCGACCGCGGCGCTGGCGATGCCGCGCAGTGCGAGGCCGAGCGCCACGCGCGGCTGCGGCCGTTCCATCGCCACGCGCACCTGCTCGAAATGGTCGCCGCCGAGGGCGACGCTGCCGCGGAAAGCCTCGAGCGCCAGGCGTGCATCGCCCACCTGTCCGCTCACGTAGAGCTCGTCGCCGGCGCGCGCGCCGCTGCGCAGCAGGGCCTGGCCCGGCGGCACTTCGCCGAAGACGGTGATGCACAGGTTGAGCGGCCCTTGCGTGGTGTCGCCGCCGATCAGCTCGCAGCCGTGGGCGTCGGCCAGCGCAAAGAGACCGTCCGCCAGGCCCTGCAGGAAGGCCGGCTCGGCACGCGGCAGCGCGAGCGCCAGGCTGAAGGCGAGCGGCTGCGCGCCGCAGGCGGCGAGGTCGCTCAGGTTGACGGCCAGCGCCTTGTGGCCCAGTCGGTCGGGCGCGACGGTCGAGAGGAAGTGGCGCCCTTCGACCAGCATGTCGCTGCTGATGGCGAGCTGCATGCCCGGGCGCGGCTGCAGCAGGGCGCAGTCGTCGCCGATGCCGAGCGCCGCGCGCGAGACCGGTCGCTTGAAGAAGCGGTCGATGAGTTCGAATTCGCCCAGGCTTTGCATCGGCGGATTATCCGCACCGCCGCGCTACAAGCCGCGCAGCAGGTTGGCCAGCTCCACCGCCGACTTGACGTCCATCTTCTCGAAGACGCGCGCGCGGTGCACTTCGACCGTGCGCACGCTGATGTTGAGCTGGTCGGCGATGAGCTTGTTGGCCAGGCCGTCGATCACGAGGTGCATCACGTCGCGTTCCCGCTCGGTGAGTTCGGAGAGGCGGCGACGCACGCTGGTCTCGTCGCGGCGGCGCAGCAGCGCCTCGGTGCTGGCCTGCAGGGCCTGCTCGACGCGGTCGACGAGTGCGTTGTCGGAGAAAGGCTTCTCGACGAAGTCGAAGGCACCACGCTTGACGGCGGCCACGGCGGTCGGCACGTCGCCGTGGCCGGTGAGGAAGATCACCGGCATGATCGAGAGCAGCCGGCGCTCGATCAGCTTCTCGAACAGCACCAGGCCGCTGGTGCCGGGCATGCGCACGTCGAGCAGCAGGCAGCTCGGCGACACCGGCCAGTTCGCGGAGACAGAGCCCGCCGAGCCCATCCGCGAGGCCAGCATGGCCTCGAAGGCCTCGGCGCTCGCGAACCCTTCCGAGAGCAGGCGGCGCGTGCGCAGCAGCCAGCCCAGCGCGTCGCGCACCACATCCTCGTCGTCGACGAGGTAGACCATGGGCAGGCCGAGCTGCGGGTTCAGATTCGGATCCATCGGTCCTTCGTCTCCTTGAGGCTCCGGTTCAGGAGCTGGCACGCTGGTCGGCCAGGCCGTGCCGGGCCGCATGGCCCGTGGGCGCCGCGGGCAGCGTGAAGCGGAATTCTGCGCCTCCTGCGCGGTTCGGGCTGCCGGCGGGCGGCGGCAGGTTCTGGAAGTCGAGCACGCCGCCGTGCTGCTCGATCACCGTGCGGCACAGGCTCAGGCCCAGGCCCATGCCCTCGGTGCGGGTGGTGAAGAAGGGCGTGAAGAGGCGCTGCGCCACTTCGGGTGCAACGCCGAGGCCGTGGTCGATGATGCTGAAGGTGACCCAGCGGTCGTGCGTCTGGCGCACGCGGATCAGCAGCTCGCGCTTGGGCAGCGGCGTGGTCGACTCCATCGCCTGGATGCCATTGCGCGTCAGGTTGAGCAGCACCTGTTCGAGCATGGTGCGGTCGCACTCCACGCGCGGCAGCGGTGTGGGCAGGTCCAGCTCGATGCGCGCGCCGCTCTTGCGCGCCTGCAGGCGCACCAGCGGCATCACCGACTCGATGAGGTCGTCGACCCGGATCACCTCGCGCGCCTGCTCGCGCCGGCGCACGAAGTCGTGCACGCTCTTGATCACGCGGCCGGCACGTTCCGCCTGCTCGGCGATGCGCTGCGCGGCCTGGCGCAGCAGCGACCGTGTCTCGTCGTTCGCGGCCTCGCGCGGGTCGTTCATCAGGTTGAGCGAGCCGGTGGCGTAGCTCGCGATGGCGGCCAGCGGCTGGTTGAGTTCGTGGCTGAGCAGCGAGGCCATCTCGCCGACCGTGGCCAGGCGGGCCGTGGCCTGCAGGCGCTCCTGCTGCTGGCGCGAGATTTCCTCCACGCGGCGCTGCGCGCTCACGTCGAGCGCGGTGCTCATCCAGCCGGTGTGGCGACCCTGGCCGTCGACCAGCGGCGCCTCGAAGATCATGACCGCGAAGCGTTCGCCGTTCTTGCGCATGAAGACGGTTTCGTAGCCTTCGGCGGGCGGTGGCGTGGCGCCCGTGAGCCGCACCTGCTGGCGCGCGGTGTACACCTGCACGTGTTCGGGTGGCCAGTAGGGCGGAACGGCCTGGCCGATCAGTTCCTGCGGACTGAAGCCGACCATGTTGCAGAAGGCCGGGTTCACGTAGGTGATGCGGCCCTGCAGGTCGCGCGCGCGCAGCCCGGTGATGAGCGAGTCTTCCATGGCCTTGCGCACGGCGAGTGCTTCGGCCAGGGCGGCCTCGGCCTCCGCGCGGCGGCGTACGTCGCGTGCGAGCAGCACCACCACGGCGCCGAGCGCGATCGTGAGGCTCAGCACCAGCGCGATGGTGAGGTTCGGAATCAGGCGGGCGCGGCCCCGGCCGCTGTCGAGGCGCAGTTGCAGCGTGAGGCCGGGCAGGTCGAGCACCCGGTCGCTGCGGAAGACTCCCGTGCCGCGCGGCAGCCCGGCGCGTGCGAGCCGCGTGCCGTCGCCCTCGACGAACGAGAGCTCGTGGTTGCGCGTCACGTCGACCGTCACCACGTCGCTCAGCAGTTGCGACAGCGAGAAGGTGCCCACAAGGTAGCCGGTGAGTTCGCCGGCCGTCTGCGTGGGCAGGCAGACGTCCATCACCTCCAGTCCCATGCCGCCCGGCAAGGGCACGAAGTAGCTGCGCGAATACGAAGGGCCGGCCTGGCGCTGAGCGTTGGCGCAGGCGAGCTGCGTCTCGAACTCCATGCGGTCGCGCGGGATCTGCGTGAAGATGGCCGTCTGGTAGGGCGAGTTCACCGCCGACTCCACGCGCATGTTGGCTTCTCGGCGCTCCACGCGCAGGATCTCGCGCCGGGCGCGCAGCAGGTCGCCCGCGTCGGCGCGCCATTGCAGCACCGGCGGGTTGTTCCAGGTGAGTGCCTGCAGGTCCTGCAGGTCGCCGCTGAGCGCGTGCCGCAGGTCGCCGATGGCGGTGGCGGCGGCGGCGTCGACCTGCTCCTGCGCACGGTTGTTCTCGTAGTCGAGCGTCAGCCACACGAGCAGCGACTGCGCCACCAGCAGCAGGGCCACCAGCGCCCCCCACAACAACGCGCGGCGCCAGCGCCGCGGCCGGGCCGGCACGGCGAAAGGCGGGGTCGGGGTGGAGTTGTGCATGGCGGTCGCACTGCGCCGGGGCAGGGGCCGCCAGTATTGCGGACGGCAGTGCGACGACGATACGCAATTACGCGCACGACGCCGCACAGCGCGCTCCTACAATCGCTGCCCACCGCACGCGCCCCCCGGGCGCACGTGACAGCAGAATCCGGAAAGAAGGCCATGAACTCTTCAGAAGAAAAACGTGCCGAACTGCGCCGCGCGGCGCTCGAGTAC
>DASWSY010000122.1:0-2749 GCA_036402415.1 Rhizobacter sp.
GCTGCGCATCGGCCTGCTGGAACACGGGTACAACATCGTGGCCGTGCTGCCGGCCGACGTCTTCCTGCCTGACCGCCTGGCGCAGATCGCGCCCGACATGATCATCGTCGACGCCGAAAGCCAGGCACGCGACACGCTGGAGCACGTGGTCATGGCCACGCGCGAGGAGCGCCGGCCCATCGTGCTCTTCACCAACGACGACGACACGACCCACGTCGGTGCGGCCATCGCGGCGGGCGTCACCGCCTACGTCGTGGCCGGCCTCGCGCCTGAGCGGGTGAAGCCGGTGCTCGACGTCGCCATGGCCCGCTTCCACCATGAAGAGGGCCTGCGCCGCGAGCTGGCCGATGCGCGCACCGAGCTCTCGGATCGCAAGCTCATCGACCGCGCCAAGGGCCTGCTCATCCGACGCCACGGCCTGAGCGAAGAAGAGGCCTACGCACGCTTGCGGCGCACCGCAATGGACAAGGGAATGAAGCTCTCCGAAGTGGCACAGCGCCTCATTGATGTGAGCGACCTGCTCGGCTGAGGTGCGGCACCGGTGTTCGCACCCCGCCTTGGTGCGCCGCAACACGGCAAACGCACGAATCGCGCTGGCACGGGGCTTGCGAACTGAAACGCAGAAGGTCAACGGCGATCTTCTGAAGACATCGACAGCGCACCAATGACGGTGCCTTGTCGACAGGACGACGGCGTCCCCACGCGCTGGGCTAACCCCCAGCAAGTGCGGACGCCTTTTTGTTTTCCGCTTTCCTGTTCGCCATTTCATTCACGAACCGAGACACACGCATGACCACCGAACGAAAGGCACTCATGAGCCGCCGCACCCTCATCAAAGCCGCTGCTGCCACCAGCGCGACGGGCCTCGTGCCCGGCCTCAACACGGCCGTCTACGCGCAAGGCTCCGACAAGCCCGAGAAGGAAGAGGTCAAGATCGGCTTCATTCCGCTGACCGACTGCGCCTCGGTCGTGATGGCCTCGGTGCTCGGCTTCGACAAGAAGTACGGCGTGAAGATCATTCCGACCAAGGAAGCCTCGTGGGCCGGCGTGCGGGACAAGCTCGTCAACGGCGAGCTCGACATGGCGCATGTTCTCTATGGACTGATCTACGGCGTGCACCTGGGGCTCTCCGGCCCCAAGAAGGACATGGCCGTGCTGATGAGCCTCAACAACAACGGCCAGGCCATCACCCTGTCGAAGGCCCTGGCCGACAAGGGCGCGGTCGACGGCCCCTCCCTCGGCAAGCTCATGGCCAAGGAGAAGCGCGAATACACCTTCGCCGGCACCTTCCCGACCGGCACGCACGCGATGTGGATGCACTACTGGCTGGCGGCCGCGGGCATCAACCCCCTGTCGGGCGCCAAGCTCATCACCGTGCCACCACCGCAGATGGTGGCCAACATGCGGGTGGGCAACATGGACGGCTTCTGCGTGGGCGAGCCCTGGAACCACCGCGCCATCATGGACGGCATCGGCGTCACCGCCAACACGACGCAGGACATCTGGAAAGACCACCCCGAGAAGACGCTCGGCACCACCGCCGACTTCGTCAAGAAGCATCCAAACACCTGCCGCGCAGTGATGATGGCAGTACTCGAGGCGGGCCGCTGGATCGACGCCAGCCTGCAGAACAAGATGAAGATGGCCGAGACCGTCGCCGACAAGAGCTACGTCAACACGGGTGTCGACGCGATCAACCAGCGCATCCTCGGCCGCTACCAGAACGGCCTGGGCAAGACCTGGGACGACCCCAACCACATGAAGTTCTTCAACGACGGAGCGGTGAACTTCCCGTACCTCAGCGACGGCATGTGGTTCCTCACGCAGCACAAGCGCTGGGGCCTGCTCAAGGAACACCCTGACTACCTGGGCGTGGCGAAGCAGATCAACCAGATCGATCTCTACAAGCAGGCGGCAGGCGCTCTCAAGATCAGCGTGCCGAAGGACCCGCTGCGCACCAGCAAGCTCATAGACGGCGTGGTCTGGGACGGCAAGGACCCGAAGAAGTACGCCGACGGTTTTGCCATCAAGGCCTGATTCCCTCACCCGATCACAGCAGGAGTAAGCCATGGTCAGTGCAGTCTTTCATTCCCCGCTCGAGGCCTCCAAGCAGCAGCGCGCCGCGAAGGCCGCCTCTGCAGCCGGCACCGTCGCCAAATCGGTAGCGGCCGAGCCGGTCGTCACGCCGGCGAAGCCGCCCCGCGACTGGTCGGGCCTGTGGCTCAAGGTGCTGCCACCCATCATCGGCATCGCGCTGCTGGTGGGTATCTGGCACCTGCTCACGATGAAGGGCGGCAACTTCCCCACGCCCGGCGCCACGTTCGAAGAGGCCCTCAAGGTCTTCAGCGACCCGTTCTACAGCAAAGGCCCCAACGATCAGGGCATCGGCTGGAACATCCTCTTCTCGCTCCAGCGCGTGGCCGTCGGCTTCGGGCTGGCGGCGCTCGTGGGCATCCCGCTCGGCTTCATGATCGGCCGCTTCGAGTTCCTGTCGAACATGGTGTCGCCGCTGATCAGCCTGCTGCGACCGGTGTCGCCGCTGGCCTGGCTGCCGATCGGCCTCCTGGTCTTCAAGGCCGCCAACCCGGCCGCGATCTGGACGATCTTCATCTGCTCCATCTGGCCGATGATCATCAATACCGCGGTGGGCGTGCAGCGTGTGCCGAGCGACTACCTCAACGTGGCGCGCGTGCTCAACCTGTCGGAATGGAAGGTGATCACGCAGATCCTCTTCCCCGCCGTGCTCCCC
>DASWSY010000123.1:0-4869 GCA_036402415.1 Rhizobacter sp.
GTTCTTCGGTGGCTTCATCCTCGCCGTCGCCCTGCTGCACATCGTCAACAGCGCGGCCATCCCGGCCGGTGCGATGAAGAGCTACTCGGCCTACGCCGGCGTGCAGGACGCGATGGTGCAATGGTGGTACGGCCACAACGCAGTGGGCTTCTTCCTCACCGCCGGCTTCCTCGGGATGATGTATTACTTCATCCCCAAGCAGGCTGAACGCCCGGTGTACTCGTATCGCCTGTCGATCGTGCACTTCTGGGCGCTGATCTTCACCTACATGTGGGCGGGCCCGCACCACCTGCACTACACCGCGCTGCCCGACTGGGCACAGAGCCTCGGCATGGTCTTCTCGCTGGTGCTGCTCGCGCCCAGCTGGGGCGGCATGATCAACGGGATCATGACCCTGAGCGGTGCGTGGCACAAGCTGCGTGACGACCCCATCCTCAAGTTCCTGATCGTGTCGCTGTCGTTCTACGGCATGAGCACCTTCGAGGGCCCGATGATGTCGATCAAGACCGTCAACGCCCTCAGCCACTACACCGACTGGACGGTGGGCCACGTGCACAGCGGCGCGCTCGGCTGGGTGGGCCTCATCTCCATGGGCACGCTGTACTACCTGGTGCCGCGCATGTTCGGCCAGACCAAGATGTACAGCGTCAAGGCGATCGAGCTGCACTTCTGGATCGCCACCATCGGCATCGTGCTCTACATCGCCGCGATGTGGATCGCCGGCGTGATGCAGGGCCTGATGTGGCGCGCGGTCAACCCCGACGGCACGCTGGTCTACAGCTTCGTCGAGAGCGTGAAGGCCACCTTCCCCTTCTACGTGGTGCGCCTCGTCGGTGGCCTGCTCTACCTGAGCGGCATGCTGATCATGGGCTGGAACGTGTGGAAGACCGCCATGAACGGCCGCGCCGTGCCGGTGACCGTGCCGCCCGTGGCTGCCGCAGCCCACGCCTGATTCAACGATTCGAGAACCATCATGGCTCAACAGCAACACGAATCCGGCTTCAGCCACCAGAAGATCGAGACCAACAACTTCCTGATGATCGTGCTCATCCTGCTTGTGGTGGCGGTGGGCGGCATCGTGGAGATCGTGCCTCTGTTCTTCCAGCGCTCCACCACGCAGGCCGTGGAAGGGCTCAAGCCCTACACCGCGCTGCAGCTCGCCGGGCGCGACGTCTACATCCGCGAGGGTTGCTACAACTGCCACTCGCAGATGATCCGGCCCTTCCGCTCGGAGACGCTGCGCTACGGCAAGTACTCCACCGCGGGCGAGTTCGTCTATGACCACCCCTTCCAGTGGGGCAGCAAGCGCACCGGCCCGGACCTGCACCGCGTGGGCGGCAAGTACAGCGACGACTGGCATCGCCTGCACCTCATCAACCCGCGCGACCTCGTGCCCGAGTCGAACATGCCCGCCTACCCGTGGCTGGACAAGACCCCGGTCGACGGCAAGTCCTTGCCCAACCATCTGAAGGCACTGCGCACGGTGGGGGTGCCCTACACCGATGCCGACATCACCGGCGCCCCCGACGCGGTGAAGAACAAGACCGAACTCGACGCGCTGATCGCCTACCTGCAGGTGATGGGCACGGCGCTCAAGTGAACGGAAGAACGACATGGACGTCAACGACCTCAGATCTCTCGTGACCCTGGTCTCGCTGGCCACGTTTGCCGGCATCTGCCTGTGGGCCTGGGCCCGGCGCAACCGCGACCGCTTCGACGAAGCGGCGCAGATTCCCTTCATGACCCCCGAGCAAGCGGAAGGAGCCCGCCATGAGTGACTTCTTCAGCAGCGGCTGGTCGACCTTCGTCGCCGTCAGTACCGTGGTGTCGCTCGTGGCCTGCCTGGTGCTGCTCGTCGTGGCCGCGCGCCGCAAGCCCATGGGGAACGACAACACCACCGGCCACGTCTGGGACGAAGACCTGGTCGAGCTCAACAACCCGCTGCCTCGCTGGTGGATGGTGCTGTTCGTGCTGACGGTGGTGTGCGGCGGGGCCTATGTCTTCCTGTACCCCGGCCTCGGCAGCAGCGCCGGCACGCTCAACTGGACGAGCACCGGCCAGTACGAAGCCGAGCAGAAGAAGGCCCAGGCTGCGATGGCCGGCGTCTACGCCCGCTACGTGTCGCAGCCGGCCGACGTGCTGGCGCAGGACGCCGGCGCCATGGGCATCGGCGAGCGCCTCTTCGTCAACAACTGCGCTGCCTGCCACGGCTCCGACGCGCGCGGCAGCAAGGGCTTCCCCAACCTGACCGACAGCGACTGGCTCTACGGCGGCACGCTCGACGTGATCAAGGAAACCATCGCCAACGGTCGCCAGGGTGTCATGCCGCCGATGGCCGCCGCCGTCGGCAGCGCGCAGGACGTCACCAACCTGGCGAACTACGTGCTGAGCCTCTCGGGCAGCCCGCACAACGCCATCCAGGCTGCGGCCGGGCGCGAGAAGTTCGCCGCCTGCGCGGCCTGCCACGGCGTGGGCGGCAAGGGCAACCCGGCCCTCGGTGCGCCCAACCTCGCCGACAAGGTCTGGCTGCATGGCTGGGGCGAAGAGACCATCGTGGCCATGGTCAACAACGGCAAGACCAACGTCATGCCCGCGCACGCCTCCCGCCTGACGCCTGAACAAATCCACGTGCTGGGTGCCTACGTGTGGAGCCTCTCGCAAGGCAAGACCACCGTGGCCCGGAAGTGAGGGGCGTCGGCGACCGCAACGATGCCATGACGAGATGAGTGATTCGAGTTCGCGGGTCATCCCCATCGTGCCGGCCGAGGCAGCGACCGGGGGCGACCCCGACCCCGGCGGCTGGCTCTACGAGAAGCAGAAGAAGATCTACCCCCGCTCGGTGACGGGCCGCTTCGCCAACTGGCGCTGGGCCATGGTCTGGGCCACGCAGATCGTCTTCTACGGCCTGCCGTGGCTGCAGTGGAACGACCGCCAGGCGGTGCTCTTCGACCTGGCCGCGCGGCGCTTCTACATCTTCGGCCTGGTGCTGCACCCGCAGGACCTGGTGTACCTCGCGGCGCTGCTCATCATCTGCGCCTACTCGCTCTTCCTTTTCACCGCAGTGGCGGGGCGGCTGTGGTGCGGTTTCACCTGCCCGCAGACGGTCTACACCGAGATCTTCCTGTGGGTGGAGCGCCGCTTCGAGGGCGACCGCATCGCCCGCATGCGGCTCGATGCCGCACCGTGGTCGTTCGACAAGCTGTGGCGCAAGGGCGGCAAGCAGGCCGCGTGGATCGCCATCGGCTTGTGGACGGGCTTCACGCTGGTGGGCTACTTCACGCCGGTGAAGGTGCTGTGGGGCGAGGCGTTCACGCTCACGTTCGGGCCCTGGGAATGGTTCTGGGTGCTCTTCTACGGCTTCGCCACCTACGGCAACGCCGGCTACCTGCGCGAGCAGGTCTGCACCTACATGTGCCCGTATGCGCGCTTCCAGAGCGCGATGTTCGACCGCGACACGCTCATCGTCAGCTACGACCCGCAGCGCGGCGAGCCGCGTGGCTCGCGCGGGCGCAAGGTCGACCCCAGAGCCAAGGGCCTGGGCGACTGCATCGACTGCAACCTGTGCGTGCAGGTGTGCCCGACCGGCATCGACATCCGCAACGGCCTGCAGTACCAGTGCATCAGCTGTGCCTCGTGCATCGACGTGTGCAACGAGGTGATGGACAAGATGAACTACGAGCGCGGGCTGATCCGCTTCGCGACGCAGAACGGTTTGGCGAACCGCTGGTCTTCGGTGCAGACCCTCAAGCGTGTGCTGCGGCCCCGCGTGCTCGTCTACAGCGGCGTGCTGGCGCTCATCTGCATCGGCTTCGTGGTGAGCCTTGCGCTGCGCAGCCCGTTCCGTGTCGACGTGGTGCGTGACCGCGGGGCGCTCGCGCGGCTGGTGGACGACGGTGCGGTCGAGAACGTCTACCGGCTGCAGGTGATGAACGCCACCGAGGCCACGCAGCGCTACCGCGTGTCGCTCGAAGGGCTGGACGGTGCCGCGATCAGCTCGCGCACCGAGTTCGAGGTGGGCGCTGCCGAGGCGCGGTGGTGGCCGGTGAGCGTGCAGGTGCCGCATGGCGCGGCTCGCTCGCTCGGGCCGGGCGCGCACCCGGTGCGCTTCCGCATCGAGCGACTGGCGCATGGCGCCGACGAGGCGGCGGTGGTCGACGAGAAGTCGACCTTCGTCGTGCCCCGGTGATTGGATTGGAAGGAGACCTTCGCATGAAGAACTCGCAGACTGAAATTTCGCGCCGCCCCATACCGTGGTGGCGCGTGGGCATGGTGTGGCTGGTGCTCGCCGGACCGGCGGTCGTGGTCGTTGCCGGTTTCATCACGCTCAAGATCGCGATGACGCACGTCGACCCGGTGGTGCAGGTGCCCGCGGCGGTGGCCGACACCTCGGCCTCCATGAGCCCGGCGATGAAGGCTCGCAACCACGCGGCCACGCCGCAGCCCTGAGATGCTCTCGACCGCCTTCCGGCGCCAGGCGCTGCAGGTGCTCTGGCCCTCGTTCCTGATGGCGGGGGTGCTGGAGATGCTGCTGTTCGCGGTGGTGGATCCGGGTGCGCTGCAGTGGTTCGGCGGCGAGCCGATCGACTGGCCGCGGCAGGCGGTTTACACGGCGACCTTCTTCATCTTCTGGGGAGTGATGTCGGTGTGTGGAGCGCTGACGATGCTGTTGATGAAGGGGGAGGGGGAGGTGAATCGGCAGGATCCGTTTTGATGTTCTTGTGTTTGTTCACTGCGTGAGGCTGCTTGCCGGGATTTCGCCCCGGCGGGCGAGTCACTTTCTTTTGCTTCGCCAAAAGAAAGTAACCAAAGAAAAGGCGACCCCGTTCGCCGGTCCGCCTAGGGCGGACTTCTCTGCGCTGCTCGGACTTG
>DASWSY010000124.1:0-4175 GCA_036402415.1 Rhizobacter sp.
CGATGGGGACTGGCCCAGTCCTGATCTGCGTCGACCCGCCACCCCGCCCGAGCCTCGCCTGCGCTGCGATGCGCTCCAGCCGTGCCCCAAGGCAGGCTTCTGGTTCACACCGGCTCAAGCAGGAAGCCGACGCTACTTCAAAACGGGTGAACTGATGCCTGATCTCGGCGGTGACTACGGCGCCACCATCTGGCAGCTGGATCAAAACCAAGATCCACCCAGACTTTGAGTCAGCAAGCGATGTGTGGCGTACCTTGTGGGGGCACGACTCAGCGACTCACCGCCGACGGGCATGCCGCATCGACCCCTTCACGCCCATTGCAGAACTTCACCCTGCAATCAGCCGCCGCGTCGCCCGTCAGGTGACCGCAACGCCGCTCGTAGGCCGGGCTCGTGGGCGCGACGCCACGGCGCTTGAGGTGGGGAAGCATCGCCGCGAGCAGGTCGGCATCGTCGTTCACGCTCTTGCCTGCTGGCTTGGGCGCCGGTGACGGCACATCGACACCCCGCGTGGCGGCGACGGGGGGCGCCTTCGCCGGGGCGGGCTTCTCCTTGGACGTCGTCGGCTTCGCAGGCTTGCGAGGCTCCGAGGGTTCAGCGCGGGCCAGCGCCTGCTCGATGCTGTTGAGGCTGGCGGTGACGTTCGCCGGCGGCATCGTCGTTTCGACCGAGGACGCAGGAGCGGCCGAGACGACGGCAACGTTCTCGATGGACGCTGCGCCTTCCGACGCGGCGTGTGCCACCGACCTGACCGGCTCCGCAGGAGACGCCGGCTCGACCGCTTTCACCACAGGCACTGGCGCCGGTGCCGACGCCATCGGAGCATCGGACGAAGACGTCTCGCCCGGCAGCATGCCGAACTTCACCGCGAAATACACCGCCACCACGCCGAGCGCCATCGCCGACATCCACAGCACGCGCTTGAGCGGCGTCGCATCGCGCGACCGGGTGTCGCGTCGCGGTGGCGTGCCATCGATGGTGGCTAAGATGCTCGGCCCAAAGTCGGGCTGCCGAGGCGAGCCGGGCTTGCCGGGACCGGGATCACCAAACAACTGGGGGCGTGCACCTCGAGCGGAAACAGGCTTGTCTGGCTGGGTCATGGCAAGGGCCGCGGGGCCTTCATTCGACGGGCGCGCCTGCGGCGCGAAGGGTGCGCGAATTCTAGAGAGGCAAACCGAGGCAGCAACGCCCCGATGGGGGGACAACGAAGCGTGCTTGCAACAAGATGATGTGGATCGCGATCGTCTTCCTGTACTTCGTCGGTGGGTGCGCCCTGGCGGCGCTTCTCTTGTTGCCATCGTTCCGAGACGACGTGGTGCAGCGCATCTCGCACTGGAGCCGGCGGCTCGCCGGCGTGCAGCAGAGTGCGCAGCGTGCCGCCACGCGCAACGCGCGCCAGGGCTACGCGCAGGCCGCGAGCGGCACACGCTGGGTCAGGCGCCACGCATGGGCTTTTTCGATCGCGCTGGCACTGCTCGCCCTGCCACCCATCGTGGTGTTCTCGCTGCGGGCGCTGCACACGCTCGATGCCTACGACGATGCCAGCACCGAGCAGCCTGACGGCGTGATCGCCACGCTGCTGCGGGGCGAACAGCTCGTGCCGCCACCGCCGCTGCCGCCCGAGGTGTTCACCACCGCGGAAGTGGAATTGGTGCGCCCGAAGCTCGGCAGCGCCGATCGCCGCTGGGACGCGCTGGACGCCGACTTCCGCCAGCGCCTGTTGCTCGCCTACCGGCTGATGCGTGAGGAGAATGGCTACGAGATGGTGCTGATCGAGGGCTACCGCAGTCCGGAACGGCAGACCCTGCTCGCGGGCCTTGGCACGCACGTCACCAACGCCGTGGCGTGGCAGAGCTACCACCAGCACGGGCTCGCCGCCGACAGCGCGTTTCTGCGCGATGGAAAGCTCGTGATCAGCGAGCGCGACCCGTGGGCCGCAAAGGGTTACGAGTTGTATGGAGAGGTTGCGCAACGTGTCGGGCTCACCTGGGGCGGACGCTGGCAGAACGCCGATCTGGGCCATGTGGAGCTGCGCAAGCCCTTCGCCTCCCGCCCGAAAGTGGGGGCCTGAAAACACGCTACCCCCGTTAGACTTCGGCGCTCGCATCGAGGCAGCATGCGAGCTGCAAATCACACAGACAGGGAGAGTAGTAATGGGGCGTCCCTTCATCGTGTTGGGCGACAAGACGGACCACGGCGGCGAGGTCATCGAGGCCTCCGGCGTCACCGACACGCACGGCAAGCGCATCGCACGCGTGGGCGACAAGGTCACCTGCCCCAAGAAGGGCCACGGCACCTGCGAGATCGTGACCGGCGACCCCACCATGGTCATCGACGGCAAGGCCGCCGCGCGGCACGACGACCAGACTGCCTGCGGCGCAAAGCTCATCGCCTCGCAATCGATCACCAGCGACGAGTGCTGAGGCACCCACCCCACCGTCGCTGACCACTTCCCCGCACGCGCCAAACCGGCGCACGGCGTCCGCTGCTCCTGCTCATGTCCAAAGTCTGGAAAGTCCTCGCGCTGCTGCTGGTGATCACCGCGCTCGTGTGGCTCACCACGCTCTGGCGCTGGCAGTCGGCGCAGGTGAATCCGGATGCCACGCAGCTCCTGCTGCAACTCGCACTGCTGCCGGTGCTGCTGACGGCGGCGCTCCTCGGCACGGTGTGGAGCGTGAAGCGGCTGCGCGCCTATGCGGCTGCGCCGGCCGTCGTGCCGGCGGCGAAGGCCGCCGCAGCGGCGCCCGCGGCAACAGCGCCCTCCGCCAACGCGCCGGCAGTGCCGCCTCGCGTGCTTGCAGCGGCGGTGCAGTTGCGCAGCGGCGCCAACTGGCAGGACGCGCAATCGCGCATCGCCGAAGGCGTCTGCAAGGCCGAACTCGATCCCGCGATGAAGGACGACGACGGCATCGCGATCTTCACGGCGCCGGTCAGCGATCTCGTGGCCGACGACATCGGCGAGGCCTTGAGCGGCATCGTCGCCACGCGCCGACACGCGCTCCCTGCAGACTGGGTCGAGCAGGTGCCCGCGGCCGAGGTGCTGCGCGCGCTGTCGCTGCTGAATGCCGTGGCGGGACCGATGGCCGATGCGATCGAGGTGCACTGGCCGGCGCTGGCGGTCCCCCTGCCCTCGCAGCGCGCCGCCAACGGCACGCCCGCCCATCCGCCGCTGCTCCCGCCGGTCGTGAGCATCCGCGTGGGCATCCCGGCGCGCTGGCCCTTGCCCGTGCGCCAGCTCGCCAGCGTGTGGCTGCAGGACCTCTTCGCGCCACACATCGACGCCGGGCTGCAGGCCGCGGGCCAGTCGCACGCGATGGCCAGCGCGGCCCGGCCTGCGGTGCAACTGCACGTACACCCCGTCGAGAGCGCCGAGGCCTACTGGTTGCTGATGGAACAGCAGCTCCAGCAGTGGCAGCGGGAGAAGCAACCGGGGCTCTTGTGGGCCGTCGTCACCGACAGCCTGGTGGGTCCGGATGCGGTCGAGCAGCTGTCGCGTACCCGCGAGCTCTTCTCTGGCCGCCACCAGCAAGGCCGCGTGCCCGGAGAAGCCGCGGCAGGTCTGCTGCTGGCATCGGCCGCCTGGCGCATGCCCGCCGACGCCGATCCCCCCATGGCGCTGCTGCATCAGGCGAGCATTGCGCGGCGTGACAAGTCGGCCGATGCATCCGGCCGCATCAGCTCCCAGACCTTGATGCAGGCGCTCGACGACACGCTGCGCGGCACCGCCGTCGATGCAGCGCTCGTCCAGCACCTGACCACCGATGCCGACCACCGCGCCACGCGCACGGCCGAGGTCTACGAGGTGACTCAGGAGAAGCTGCCGCACCTCGACGCCTCGCAGCACGCACTGCGCCTCGGTCTCGGTTGCGGCGACACCGGTGTGGCGCGGCTCGTCGCCTGCGCTGCGTTGACCGCGACCCAGGTGCAGGAGTCGCAAGCGCCGGCCTTGTTGCTGGCCACCCATTCGCCTTTTGATCGCCTGTCGGTGCTGATGGCTCCGCCCACACCGCCCACACCGCCTGCGTCGGCGGCCGCGCCCGCCGCCGCACAGGCCGCCTGAATTCCCGAACGGACACCCTTCCATGCAACGAATCTGGTCGTTTCTTCTCGACACGCGCACGCTGATCGTGCTGGGCGTGCTCGCACTGGCCGCCATGCTCTTCATCAGCGCCGAC
>DASWSY010000125.1:0-4116 GCA_036402415.1 Rhizobacter sp.
GGGCCGTGCCGTCGACCGCCTGCCGCCCCACGGCCGCGAGTTCGTGCGCCTGCCGTGGACCACACCGCAGCCGGTGCCCGAGGCGCTGCGCGCCATCGCCAACCGCGCCACCACCCACCAGGAGCGCCAGCGTTATCACAACGCCCGCACGCTCATCGCGGCCTTGCGCGGCTGGCGCGAAACCGCCGCACAGGAAAGCGGGGCGCTCGCGCTCCTCATCGACCGATTGCGCACCGTCGGCCACCTGCCGGCGGCGCCCGGGGTCGGCGCGCGCGTGGCGCGGCTCGCGGTGGCCGAAGGCCAGCGTACCGACGAAATGGCGGCCAACATCCTGCAGGACATGGGCCTGTCGTTCGAACTGCTGCGCACGGTGAATTCGGCGCAGGTGCAGGGCACGCAGGTGTCGGGCAACGGCCCGGTGCTGACCCTGAGGCGCGCCATCGCGCTCGTCGGCCTGAAGGGCGTGCGCCAGGCCGCTGCATCGTTGCGGCCCTGGCCCGGTCCGCTCGTCGAGCCCCACGCCACGACCCTGCAACGCCTGATGGACCGCGTGCGACTTGCCGGCCATGCCGCGCAGGCCCTGCGGCCGGCCGGCTACGACCCCGAGGTGATCTACCTCGTCGCCACCTTGCAGAACCTCGGGCGGCTGATGGTGCAGTACCACTTTCCGGAAGAGGCCGCGCAGGTGCGCGAGCTGATGAAGAGCGCGCCGGCCGCCGAGCCCGGCGAGCCAGAGCTGCCCGGCATGAGCGAGGAGGCTGCGGCCTTCGCGGTGCTCGGCGTCGACATCGAATCCCTAGGCGCCGCCGTGGCCCGGCACTGGGGCCTGCACGAGGAAGTGCTCTACATGATCCGCCGCCTGCCGGTGAACAAGCCCGTGCGCGTGGCCGACACCGACACCGACATGCTGCGCGTGGCCGCGAGTGCCGCCAACGAGGCGGTCGATGCCGTTACCGAACAGCCGCCCCAACGCATGGCCGCGGCCCTGCAGCAGGTGGTGCAGCGCTACGGCCGCGCGCTGTCGATCACGATGAAGGACCTGACCGAAGGCCTGCAGGCCGCGCGCGGCACGGTGCAGGGCGGCCCGTCTGGCGCGGTGCCACGCGCGCCGCGACGCGAAGAGGCCGAGCCCGGCGACCCGGGCACCACCGAGTTCTCGGCCCTGCTTGCATCGCGCAAGCGCTGATGTCCGATCCCCAACCCATGCCCGCTGTCGCTGCTCCTGAAACCCTGGGTCGATTCGAGCTGCGCCGCCAGCTCGGCAAGGGCGCGCAGGCGACCGTGTGGCTCGCCTTCGATCCGCGCCTGGAACGCGAGGTGGCGCTCAAGCTCATGTACGCCGATGCCGACGCGTCGGCCGCGAGCCAGTGGTTGCAGGAAGCGCGCAGCGTCAGCCGCCTCCACCACCCGCACATCGTGCCGGTGTTCGAAGGCGACATGCACCAGCACCAGCCGTATCTCGTCTTCGAATATGTGCCGGGCCGCACGCTCGGCGCGCTGCTGCGCGCACGCGGCGCGTTGCCGGCGCGCGAGGCGGTGGAGATGATGGCCGGCGTGCTCGATGCACTGGAGGTCGCCCACCAGGCGGGCGTGGTGCACCGCGACCTGAAGCCGTCGAACATCCTCGTCGACGGACAGGGCCGGCCGCGTGTGATGGATTTCGGCATCGCCGCGAAGCTGCATGATCCGGCGCACCGGCAGCAGGTGGTCGGCACGCCCGGCTACATGTCGCCCGAGGCCACGCACGGGCTGCAGCCGTCGCCGGGCATGGACGTGTTCTCGGCCGGCCTGGTGCTGGGCGAGATGCTGTCGGGCCAGCAGCTGGTGGCCGAGCGCGACCCGTTCCGCGCGATGTACCGCGTGGCGCACGAGGACCTGGTGCTGCCCGAAAGCACCCCGGCCGAGGTCGACGACCGCCTGCGTGCCATCGTGCTGCGCAGCCTGTCGCGTGACCCCGCCACGCGCTTCGCACGTGCGGCCGACTTCGGCCATGCGCTGCGCGAGTGGCTGGCCCCTGCACCGGGCGAGGCGCCTGTGGCCAGCGGCAACGGCACGCTCGACTTCCTGTTGCGCCGCATGCGTCACAAGAGCGACTTCCCGGCGCTGTCGAGCTCCATCGGCGCGATCCAGCGTGTGGCGAATTCCGAGAACGAGCGCCTGTCCAGCCTCTCTGGAGAGATCCTCAAGGACGTGGCGCTGACCAACAAGCTGCTGCGCATGGTCAACACCGCGAGCTTCCGGCATGCCGGTGGCGGCACCGTGAGCACGGTGTCGCGGGCCGTGGCGCTGGTGGGTTTTGCGGGCATCCGCAACATGGCGCTGAGCCTCGTGCTGCTGGAGCACATGAACGACAAGGCGCATGCGACGCAGCTCAAGGAAGAGTTCCTGCGCTCGCTGATGGCCGGCTCGCTCGCCAACGAGTTGTGCGGCGCCCGGCGCGAAGGCGAGGAGGCCTTCATCGGCGCGATCTACCAGAGCCTGGGTCGCCTGCTGACCGAGTTCTATTTCCCCGAGGAGGCGCGCCAGGTGCGCAGCCTCGTGACCGCGGCCGCGAAGAAACCCGGCGCGCGCACCGTCAATGCGGAAGAGCCGGCGTCGATCACCGTGCTCGGCCTGAGCTTCGAGGAGCTGGGTCTTGGCGTCGCACGCAGCTGGGGCTTGCCCGAGAACCTGCAGCGCTGCATGCGCCGGCCCGCCGGCGAGCCGCCGGGTCGCGTGTGCGACAAGGGCGACCGCATGCAGTGGATCGCCACCGTGGCCAACGAGCTCACCGACGCCTTGCTGAAGGCCGAGCCGGGCCAGTCCAGCGCCGCCATCGCGGCGGTGGCCGAGCGCTACGGAAAGGTGCTGGGGCTCGGCGTGCGCGACGTGCAGGCCGCGTCGGTCGTGGCGCAGCAGCGTCTCATGGAGCTGGCGCAGGCGATGAACCTGCACGTGCAACCGGTATCGCCGATGCGCCGCCTGCTGGAGCAAGGCGGCAACGGCACCGCGAATGCGGTCGACCACGACAGCCTCACCGAGCATGCACTGCAGGCCACCATTCCCGTGGAAGCGACGCAGACCCCCTTCGATCACCAGGCCGCCATCGACATGCTTGCGGCCGGCATCCAGGACATCACCAATACCATGGTGGAGGACTTCAAGCTCAACGAGGTCCTGCGCATGATCCTCGAGACCATGCTGCGCGCACTCGGCTTCCGGCGCGTCGTCTTCTGCCTGCGCGACGCAAAAAGCGATGCGCTCACGGGCCGCTTCGGTCTCGGTCTCGCGGTGGACCAGGTCGCCGCCAAGTTCAAGGTGCCGTTGAAGGCGCCTGCGGGGGCGCCCATCGACCTCTTTGCCGCGGTCTGCCTGAAAGGTGCCGACACGCTGATCTCTGACGCGACCGTGCCGCAGATCGCAGCGCGCCTGCCGGACTGGTACAAGCAGGGCGTCAACGCGCCGGCCTTCCTCCTGCTGCCCTTGCTGATGAAGGGTGCACCCTTTGCGCTGATCTACGCCGACAAGGCGAGGCCCGGCGCCATCGAGCTGGGCGAGAAGGAACTCTCGCTCCTTCGCACGCTGCGCAACCAGGCCGTGATGGCCTTCAAGCAGGCGAGCTGATCGTCGCTGCCGGCGCGCTTGTGTCGGGCTTCACGAATGGGTGGTACGCCTTCGCGAGCTCTGTGCTAACGCTTGTGATGCCTGTCACGCTAGTGACTTCGCACTAGGACAACAAGGTACTGACCCTCTTGTATGAACTTGTTTCGCGATGGCACGATCGCGCCCGTTCCAGTCCTCAACAAAGGCACACAACATGGCACACCCCCAATGGACACGCCGTCATGCACTTCGCGCCGTCGCGTCTGCAAGCGCGCTGGCATCCACGCCCCTGTGGGCGCAGGACAAGGAGGCCGCGGCCGGCTCCAATGAGATCCGTCTCGGCCAGAGCGCGCACCTGACGGGCCCGCTGGCACCGTCGTTCGTGCCCGTGCTCAAGGGCCAGGACCTGGCGATCGAGGAAGTCAACCGCAAGGGTGGCATCAACGGCCGTCCGATCAGGCTGATCACGCTCGACGATGCGTACGACGCGAAGAAGTGCGTCGAGAACGTCAACACCCTCATCGACAATGACAA
>DASWSY010000126.1:0-6001 GCA_036402415.1 Rhizobacter sp.
TTGCAACGTTCCCACAGCGCGTCGGCCCAGGGGCCAAAGTTGGGGACCTCCATCGCCCTGGCCTTGAACCCGCCGCCGCCGGCGCGCAACCTCAGACCCAGATGGAGGAACTTCAGGCCCAGCCAGCCAAGGCCGGTCCAGGCGCCGAGGTCCAGGAGCAAACGGCGGGCCGCGGTCTGACGCAGCAGGGCGTTGAGCCGCAGGAAGCGGAAGGGTTTGACCACCAGCAGGCAGAACGGCGTGGGGTGCAGAAGCCAGTTCATCTTGCGCAGCATCTGCACCACCGGCTGGTCGTCGCCGCCGTGGCCCCAGCTATAGAGGAGCGGGCGCTTCTTCAGCATGTCGCGGATCATGCGCAGGCCCAGCATGCCGTGGCGGGGGTCGATCACGCCTTCGGAGAACGGCCCCTGCCAGTCGGTCACGACCTGGACCTGGCCGTTGATGAGCCAGTCCTGCGGCTTCAGCGCAAAGCAGCCGCGCACCGCGCTGCCGTCTTCGACCGCCAGGTGGTACTCGCGCCAGACGTTCTGGCCGTCGCGCGGCGGGATCCACTCGGGGGTCGGGTCGACATAGAAGCTCCAGCCGGAGCCGCCCGCGCGCATGCGCTCGTTGAAGGCCTGCACGGCCTCGCGCCATTCAGCGCTGTGGGGAACGATCTGGATGGCCATGGTCGGGAGACGGCGAAACGGCTGCGTTGAACGGCAGGCCGCGATGGAACAGGGCGGAATGGCGCAGGAAGTCGCCCAGGAAGTGCGGAGGGTACTCGCCCGACTTGCGCTGTACGACGCTGCGCAGCTTGTAGGTCAGGAAGGCCAGCAGCCACAGCAGGTCGGTCGCTGCAGCATAGAACCAGCCGTGGTTCTTGACCCAGTAGCGGCGGCGCGACTCGAACCAGTAGGCCGGGCGCCGGTTCTTCGCCGCGTGGTGGCCGCTCACCTGGGTGCTCTGGCCGACGAGGTGCAGCACCACGCTCTGCGGCACGTGCCAGGTCTGCCAGCCGGCACGCCGCGCGGCCAGGCAGAAGTCGGTTTCCTCGAAATACAGGAAGTAGCCCTCGTCCATCAGGCCGATGGTCTGGAAGACCTCGCGCCGCACCAGCAGGCTCGCGCCCGGCAGCCAGTCCGCCTCGGCGGGCGTGTCGCCCATCGGCCGCAGGCCGGCGCGGTGCTTCAGCAGGCGGGCGACGACGCTCAGGCGCAGGCCGCCGGCGAGTTCGCTCCAGATGCTGGGGAAATGGAAGGCGTACGGCCAGGGTTCGCCGCTTTCCAGCAGAAAGCGGCTGCCGGCGATGCCCGCCTTGGGATGGGCGTCGAGGAAATCGACCAGGGCACGCAAGGCGCCGGGCCGGATGCGGGTGTCGGGGTTGAGCAGCCAGTAATACGCCGGGCCGTGGACGTCGTTGAGCGTCGGCCGCACCGCGTAGTTGTTGCCGTACGAGAAACCGCCATTGACCGGCGCCGGCAGCAGCCTGGCCCAGGACGACCAGCCTTCGGCCTCGATGGCCCGGCCGATCACGTCGACGGAGTCGTCGCCGGAGCGGTTGTCGACCACCGTCACGACGGTGCCCGGCACCGACGCCACTTCATCGGCCAAGGAGCGCAGGCAGTCGACCGCGAGCTTTCCGGTCCGGTAGTTGACGATGACGACCTGCACCCCCCGAGGCTGCATCGTCATGTTTCCGCCCGCCGCAACTGCAGCGTACCGGGCTCACCGCGCAGCACCGCGCTGTGGCGGAAAAAGTCGCCGAGGAAGTGCGGTGCATGGCGATTCGGCTTGCGGCGCAGCGCGTCCAGCACGCGGCCCACCGGATAAGCCAGCACGACGCCGATGTCGGCCAGCGCGGCGTACAGGCGCCCGTGGTGCAGCACGAAATAGCGCCGGCGCGAATCGAACCAGTAGCCCGGCACCCGCTTCTTCGGCGCGTTGCGCACCGTCACACCGCTGGACTGGCCGACCAGGTGCACGATGCGCGCCTGCGGCACGTGCCACACCTCCCAGCCGGCCAGCTTGGCCCGGCGGGTGTAGTCGGTCTCTTCGAAATAGAGGAAGTAGGTCTCGTCCATCAGGCCGATCTGATCGATCACATCCTTGCGGATCAGCATGAACGCCCCGGACACCCAGTCGACCGGCACCGGCTGCTGCGGGATGCCGATGCGCGTCAGCCGTTTGGCGAACAGCCGGTCGAGCGCGCCGATGCCGAGGTAGCCGAGCACCTCGTTCACCGCGTTCGGAAAACGGAAGCAGCACATCTGCGGCGTGGCGTCGAGGTCTTCGCTGCGGCCACCGGCGATGCCGACCTTCGGGTGCGCGTCGATGAAGTCGAGCAGCGTGCGCAAGGCTCCGGGCCGCACGAGGGTGTCGGGATTGAGCAGCAGCACGTAATCGGCATCCCGCCGCTCACGGATCGCGATGTTGTTGCCGGCCGCAAAGCCGTCGTTGCCGGGCGCACGGATCAGCGTGGCCCAAGCACTCCAACCGTTGTCGGCAATCGCCTGCGCCACAAGATCGGCCGCACCGTCGGGCGAGGCGTTGTCGACCACGAGCACACGCATGCCTGGCACCGAGGGCAGCTCAGGCTCGATCGAGCGCAAGCAATCGATGGTGAGGTCGGCGCCCTTGTAGGCGACGATCGACACCAGGAGCTTCGGCGTGGCGCTCGCCCCGCTCATGCCCGCGCGTTGACCCGGATCGCCAGGTTGCCTGACGGGTGGGTGTTGGTGTGCAGCAGCTGGTGCGCCTTCCCCACTTCGTCGAACTCGAAGACATCGGCCAGCGCCGGGTCGACCAGGCCATCGATCACCATGTCGTTCAGCGCCTTGCACTGCTCGGTGTTGGCGAAGTGCGAGCCCTGCAGGCGCTTCTGGCGCATCCACAGATAGCGCAGGTCCACGTCGGCGTTGTAGCCGGTGGTGCCGGCGCAGATCACCACCATGCCCGCGTTGTCGCACACGAGGATGGAAGTCGGGATGGTCGACTCGCCCGGGTGCTCCAGCACGATGCGCGGGCCCTGGCGCGAGCCCAGCACCTCCGACCACTTCTTGCGGAAGGCGTTGGCGCCCTTCATCCACTCGGCATAGGCCGCCGCATCGGCGGTGTCGGGCAGGCGGCCCCAGTGGGTGAACGACGGGTCGGTGCGGTTGATCACGCCGTGCGCGCCGAGCTTGCGGCAATGCTCCATGCGGCTTTCCGACGAGACCACCGCGATCGGGATGCCGCCCTTGGCCTTGACGATCTGGATCGCCATCGAGCCCAGGCCGCCCGAGCCTCCCCAGATCAGCACCGGGTCGCCCGGCTTCACCGTGTGCGGCTCCCAGCCCATCAGCTGGCGGTAGGCGGTGGCGCCCACCAGCATGTAGGCGGCCGCGGCCTCCCACGAGAGCTTGGGCGGCTTCTTGAAGCACTGGTAGTCGTCGACGCGAGTGAACTGCGCGAACGAGCCCCAGTTCTCCTCGTAGCCCCAGATCTTGCAGCTGGTGGAGGTGATGGGGTCGGCGCCGGCCTGGATGTCGGCGGCGTTCTCGTCCCACATGGCGCAGGAAAGCACGACCTCGTCGCCCACGCGCACGTTGGTCACGCCCTCGCCCACCGCCCAGACGATGCCCGATGCGTCGGAGCCGCCGATGTGGAAGGTTTCGGCGGCCGGGTTCTGCTTGCGGCGTGCCGCGATCACGTCGACCGGCGTGCCCAGCGCGGCCCACACATTGTTGTAGTTGATGCCCGCCGCCATCACGTAGACCAGCACCTGCCGCGGGCCGGGCTTCGGGGTGTCGACCACCTCGACCTCGAAGGCCTGCTCGGGCTCGCCGTAGCGCTCGGGGCGGATGAGGCTCGCATACATCCTGGCCGGCACGTGGCCGAGCGGCGGCATCTCGCCAAGTTCGTACAGGTCCTGGGTGCTCATGCGGTCACTCCCTTTTTCTCATCCTGGCTGGAGCCTTTGCTCAGGCCCTCGATCACCCGCCGCAACAGCGACACCAGCACCCGCACGTTGGGCTCGAGCACCATGTTGTCGTGGTTGCCCGGCACCTCGAAGACCTGCAGGTGGCCGACGTGCGGCGTCCAGAAGTTGTCTTCACGGACGTAGTTGCGGTAGGAATCCACCAGCCGTCCCCCCGACAGCCGGAACTTCACATCCAGCTTGGGGCGGAACACCGCCACCTTCACCGGCACCTTCGGAATCTTGTATTTCGCCAAGGCGCGCAGGAAGGCATCGCCGATGCGGCGTGACTGGAAGTTGGCCGTGTTCGCTTCGGCCGCAGCGTTGCCGTTGTGGGCGGCACGCTCTTCCTGGCGGCGGCGCTTTTCCTTCTCCCACTCGATGCGGGCGGCGATCTTCTTGCCGACGATGGAGAGGCCTTCGCGCTGCGCGCTCTGCAGCAGCATCGTGAGCTTGTCGCCGAGGCTGAAGTTGGGGATCTCGCGCGCCGGCGTGTCGAGCATCAGCACGCCCTGCACTTCTTCGCCCTTGGCCATCAGCTGGCGCGCCATCTCGTAGGCGATCAGGCCGCCACCCGAGAAGCCACCCAGCAGGTACGGGCCCTGCGGCTGGATCTGCACGATCTCGGCGATGTAGTCGGCCGCGGCCTCTTCGAAGTTGTCGTGCGGCTCCACGTCGCCGTACAGGCCCCGCGCCTGCAGCGCGTAGAACGGCCGGTCCTCGCCCAGCAGGTGCGCGAGGTGGCTGAGGTTGAGCACGTTGCCGAACATGCCCGCCACCACGAAGAGCGGCGTGCGGCCGGCCACCGGGCCGGTGTGCATCGGCACCACGTGGCGGAAGCGCAGCTCGGCCTTCTGGCGCGGCGCAGCGGCGGCGCCGTTCTCGGCTTCGGCCGCGGCCGCTTCTTCGCTGTAGGCATCGCCCCGCACCAGCGTCGCCAGGCCTTCGATGGTCGGCGACTGCATCAGCACCGACATCGGCAGGTCGACCTCGAACTTGTCGGCGATCTCGTTGAAGAGACGCACCGCGATCAGCGAGTGGCCGCCCAGGTCGAAGAAGCTGTCGTGGATGCCCACGCCTTCCACGCCGAGCAGCTTGCCCCACAGCTCGGCCAGGCCCTTTTCGAAGCTGTCGCGCGGCGGCGCGAAATCGCTGTCGAGCTCGGGGCGAGAGAAGCGCGCTTCGCCGCTGCTGAGCGCGGCACGGCTGAGCGACTCGGCCTGCGCGATCAGCTCGCCGATCTTCATCGAGCTCACGATCACCTCGCTCGGCATGTCGCCGCGCAAGATGCGGTCGAGGGCCTTCAGGCCGTCGGCCGGGGCGATGCCCTGGCTCACGTTGTGGCGCAGCGCGATCTCGCCGGGCGAGAGGGTCTTGGCGCGCGCGGCGGGCTCGGTCGCGCCTTCGCCTGCGGCATCCACACCCGCTTCGGGCTTGGGCGCATGCCACGGGCCGTCGAGGCGACGCAGCGTCAGGCGGTCGACTTCGGCGAGCACACGGCCATGCGTGTCGGTGAGGGTCACGTCGAAGGCGGCGAAGTCGCTCGCCACCGAGCCTTCGCTCGCCAGGCGCACCCAGCTGTGGATCTCGCCGGTGAGCGGCGCGTTGAAGCGCAGGCCACGGTAGGAGATCGGCGCCCAGAGGTTCTGCACCACGTCCTGGTCGGCGTAGCCAGGGATCAGGTCCATGGCGTAGCCGGTCGCAATGTCGAGCAGGCCGGGGTGCAGGCCGTTGGTGGCGAGGTCGCCGTGGAACTCGGGCGGCAATTGCAGATGCGCAATGGCTTCCTTCTGCCCCAGTTGCAGGCGCTTCAGCACCCGCCAGCGCGGGCCGAACTTGATGTGGCTCTCCTGCCGCGTGCGCAGCGCGCCCGAGCCCGCGGCGACTTCGCTCTTGCCGGTGCAGCGGGCTTCGATCTCTGCGATCTTCACTGGCGCCGGGGCATCGCCCTTGGCGGGCGTGACACGCGCGGTGGCGCAGCGCACGAAGCGGCCGGGCTGATCGGCAGCGGCCATGATCTCGACGTCCCAGCGTTGCTCGTCGCCACGCAGGCGCACGCGGAAT
>DASWSY010000127.1:0-3710 GCA_036402415.1 Rhizobacter sp.
CAAAAACCCAATGCGTGCCACCGGTAGGGGCACAGGAGAACGAAATGGCGAATTTCATGAAGAAGGGCAAGGCTGCCCAGCAGATGCACAAGAAGGCCGAGGCGGAGACCGAGGCGAAGAAGCAGGCCAGCGAGAATCAGGTCAACCGCTTCTGGATGCCCAACGACTCGGAGCGCCAGATCACGTTCCTCGACGGCGAAGTGGACGCCGACGGCGTGCTCAACGCCAACAGCTTCTGGGAGCACCAGCTCAAGCTCGGCGGCCACTGGCGCAACTGGTACCCCTGCACGCAGCTGGAGGAGGAATGCCCCATCTGCGAGGGCGGCGACAACGCGTCGCTGGTGACGATCTTCACGATCATCGACCACGAGCCCTTCACCTCGAAGAAGACCGGCAAGACGTACGTCAACGAGCGCAAGCTGCTCGCGGTCAAGCGCGAGGTGTACAAGCGCCTGCAGAAGATCGCGGCCAAGCGCGGCGGCCTCGCCGGCATCACGTTCGACGTGTCGCGCGGTGGTGACAAGTCCCCGGGTTCGGGCGAGCTGTTCGAGTTCGTCGAGAAGCGCACGCCCGCCGAAATCGCCAAGGCCTACGGCCTCAAGGCGGACGACGTGAAGCCCTTCGACTACGACAAGGTGATCGTCTACAACAACGCGAAGAAGCTGCGCGAGATGGGCTTCGGGACCGAGGGCGGTTCCGGCGGCAAGGCCATCGGCTCGGCGGACGGCGATGCGCTGTCCGGTGGGGGCAGCAAGGGCGATGTCGAGGACTACGACAACGAAGTGTGATGGAAAGGGGCCTTTCGGGGCCCCTTCTCCTATTTGAAGGGGGTAACGTGGCGTTGCAATTAACTGCACTGAGGGGAGTGCATGGCGCATCGGTGTCGCCGATGCGGGGGCACGCAGTTCCATCGACGGAGCTCGACCCCCGCCGGCACGCAACGCTGGCAGTGCTCGAACAAGGGCTGCCGATTCCGCACGACGCGGCCGTATTCCGACAACCCGATCCCGTCGCGCGAGGCCCCCGTGGCTAACGCGACGCGGTTCGTCATCACCAGCGCCCAGAACGCCACCGGCGTGCACAAGGGCTTCCTGCGCGCGCTGCAGCGCTACTGCGAGCACCGGGGTGCGCAGCTGCTGGTGATCCCGTTCCGCTACCGCAACCCGACCAGCGTGTGGTCCCAGAAGGACGACCACGAGGACTGGTGGGACAAGGCGATCACGCCGTACCTGATGGACAAGCGCATGCCGCTCGCCAACGGCCGGCTGCTGGTGCTGGGCGACATCAAGGTCCAGCCCACCGCGACCTCGCCGCTGACCGGCTTCGACACCATCACCGGCAGCGCCAGCGCGATCCTCGGCAGCCCCAAGCTGCAGATGCGCTGCATCCCCACTCCGCACAAGCACCTGCCGAAGGTGACGCTCACCACCGGCGCGATCACGAAGCAGAACTACACCGACAGCAAGGCGGGCAAGAAGGGCGACTTCCACCACACCTTCGGCGCCACCGTGGTCGAGACCGACGGCGACGTGTTCCACCTGCGCCAGATCAACGCCATGCGCGACGGCAGCTTCCACGACCTGCTGTGGCGCTACACCGCCAGCGGCGTGGAGGACAACGGCGGCATCGAGGCGCTGGTGATGGGCGACACCCACGTGGACTTCGTGGACCCCGAGGTGGTCAGCGCGACCTTCACCGACCCGGACGCGATGGTGAAGGTGCTGCGCCCGCGCACGCTGGTCTGGCACGACCTGCTCGACTTCTACTCGAAGAACCACCACCACAAGGACCCCTTCATCGGCATCGCCAAGCGCAGCACCGCGCGCGACGACGTGATGGCGGAAATCCGGCGCGCGGTCGAGTTCATCGACACGCACACGCCGCGCGGCGCCACCTCGGTGCTGGTGCCGGCGAACCACAACGAGGCGCTCGGGCGCTGGGTGCGCGAGGCCGACTGGCGCGAGGACCCGGTGAACGCCGAGACCTACCTCGAAACCGCACTGGCGATGGTGCGCACCACGCGCATGACCGACGCCGGCAGTTCGACGGGCGACCCGTTCCACTACTGGATCGAGCGTCTGAGTACCAAGCTGCAGCAGCTGCGCCTGCTCAAGCGAGACGACAGCTGGCAGGTGAAAGGCATCGAGATCGCCATGCACGGCGACGTGGGCCCCAACGGCGTGCGCGGCAGTGTGAAATCCTTGTCAAAGATCGGGGTCAAGAGCATCATCGGCCATTCGCACACGCCGGGGATCGAGGAAGGCTGCTATCAGGTCGGCACGTCCTCGCGGTTGCGTCTGGAATACAACAGGGGGGCCAGTTCGTGGTTGCACACGCACTGCCTCATTTACCGCAACGGGAAGCGCTCGCTGGTGTCCGTCATCGGCGGCAAGTGGTGCCATCCCGACACGTTCAAGGAGGTCGTGAATGCAAACGAACAAACTCGGCGCCGCGTGCGCCGCGCGGCTTGACGCGCTCTGCGTGCGGCTCGGCTTCGGCCAGCCGCTGAACATCCCGGAGTACCAGCTGCGCGGCCGCTGGCGCTTCTGGGCCGGCAACCTGATCCGGCGCAAGCCGCATCTGGTGATCCATCAGGACGGCGAAATCAACGGCACCGGCAAGGTGTACATGCGCCGCTGGTGGCTGCTGCCGAAGAACCGCTGGCTCAACGTGTACCTGCACTGCTTCGACGGCCCGGACCACAGCCCGCTGCTGCACGACCACCCGTACGACAACGTGTCGATCATCCTGCGCGGCGGCTACATCGAGAAGCTGCTGCAGCACGACGTGCGCGAGGACATCGCCCTCGAATCCGACCGCGTGGCCCAGTTCCCGGTGGACCTCGTGGCGCGCGAGGCCGGCGACGTGATCGTGCGCCGCGCCGACAGCCCGCACACCATCCACCGCCTGCTCGCGCCGGGCACGTGGACCCTGTTTCTCACGGGCCCGACCGTGCGCCACTGGGGCTTCCACACGCCGACCGGCTGGAAATTCTGGAAGACGCACCTCGGGGTCGAGGCGTAGAGATGTCCCTGATGATGAAGTCCCCGCCCCTCGCCGTGCACGGTGGGGCGGTGTACCCCTACTCGCTCGACCTGCACGACAAGTTCCGGCTGGAGTCGCGCTTCGAGGACGAGTTCGAGCTGTGCCTGCAGCACGAGCAGGAGCTGTGGGTGCCGCGCCGCTTCGCGCCCGTCGGCGGCGACACGGTGGACCTGCGCACCGACGGCCTGCCCTACGACTTCCAAGTCAGCTTCAAGGCCCGCCACGCCGATCAGCAACGTGTCGTCGATGAAACGCTCAACCTGCTGACCGCCGGGGTGTCGCACATCGTGCAGGCGCCCACCGGCTACGGGAAGACCTTCATCGGAGCGCGCATGGCGGGTCACGTGCGCCGTTACACGCTGGTGCTGACCACGAAGGAAGACCTGATGCAGCACTGGCGCAAGGCCGCGCGCGAGGTGCTGAACCTGCCGGATGACCTGATCGGCGAGTGGCGCGGCGACACCGTGCCCCGCCCCGACCAGCCGTTCGTGGTCGGCCTCGTGCACTCGGTGCTCAAGGGCCCGCAGCGCTACCCGGACGACATCTTCAAGCGCTTCGGCTTCGTGCTGTGCGACGAGGTGCACCGCATGGGCGCCGACCAGTTCACCATGGCGATGTGGTGGCTGCCGGCGCGGCTGCGTGCGGGCCTGAGCGCGACCCCGTAC
>DASWSY010000128.1:0-6251 GCA_036402415.1 Rhizobacter sp.
GACCACCGTCGACTACGCCGGGGTGGCCGCGATCAAGGGCGAGCTGCTGCGCATGCTCTACCGCAGCTTCCGCGCGCGCCACCTCGCTTCCGCGAGCGGCCGGTCGGCCGAGTTCCGCCGCTTCCAGGCGGCGCGCGGGCCCGGGCTGCGCCTGCACGCGGTCTTCGAGGCGCTGCAGGCGCGCTTCCATGCCCAGGACGAGCTGGTGTGGGGCTGGCCGGTCTGGCCCGAGGCCTGGCGCCAGCCCGAGTCGCCCGAGGTGCAGCGCTTCATCGCCGAACACGAAGACGAGGTCGAGTACCACGAATACCTGCAGTGGCAGGCCGACCTTCAGTTGCAGCGCCTGTCGCGCCGCTGCCGCGAGCGTGGCATGGCGGTGGGGCTGTACCTCGACCTCGCCGTGTCGGTCGACCGTGCCGGCTCCGACACCTGGGGCCACCAGGCGGCCTATGCCGCAGGCGCCACGGTGGGCGCACCACCCGACGAGGTCAACCCGAACGGGCAGGGCTGGGGCCTGCCGCCGCTCAAGCCCGACGGCCTGCTGCGCGACGCGGGCCTCTTCATCGCCACGCTGCGCGCCGCGATGCGCCATGCCGGCGCGGTGCGCATCGACCACGTGATGGGGCTGATGCGGCTGTACTGGATCCCGCCCGGCGCGTCGGCCCGCGAGGGGGCCTACGTGCTGTACCCGCTGCAGGCGCTGCTCGCCATCGTCGCGCTCGAGAGCGAGCGTAACCGCTGCATGGTGATCGGCGAGGACCTCGGCACCGTGGCCGACGAGATGCGCGGCGCGATGCAGCAGCGCCAGTTGCTCTCGTACCGGCTGCTCTATTTCGAGCGCGAGGAGGGTGGGGCCTTCAAGGCGCCCGAGTCCTATCCGCGCAAGTCGCTGGTGGCGGTGAGCACGCATGACCTCGCCACGCTCGCCGGCTGGTGGCGCGGGCACGACCTCGACGTGCGGCAGTCGCTCAAGCTCTTTCCCACGCCGCAGATGCACGACCAGCAGCGCGCCGAGCGTGCGCACGACCGCCTGCGCCTGCTCAACACCCTGCAGCAGCGCGGCCTGCTGCCGGCGCAGGGGCACGTGGATGCGAGCGGCACCCAGCCGATCTCGCCCGCCGTGTCGGAGGCGGTGCACGCCTACGTGGCCGCAACGCCCGCACAACTGATGATGGTGCAGCTCGAAGACGCGCTCGGCGTGCCCGACCAGGCCAACCTGCCGGGCACGGTCGACGAACACCCCAACTGGCGCCGCAAGCTGCCGCTCGGACTGGAGGCGATGGCGCACAACCCGCGGGTCTCGTCGCTGTGCGCGCGGCTCGCGGCCCTCCGCCCGTCGCCGGCCGGCACCGCGGCGGCGACGCCGCCGCGGCAGCCGGCGGCGGTGATCCCGCGTGCCACCTACCGGCTGCAACTGCACAAGGACTTCAACTTCGACGCCGCGCTCGACGTGCTGCCTTACCTGCACCGCCTGGGCGTGAGCCACATCTACTGCTCGCCGATCTCGCGCGCGCGGCCGGGCAGCCGGCATGGCTACGACGTGGTGGCGCACGGCGAGATCAACCCCGAGCTCGGCGGGCGCGAAGGCTTCGAGCGTTTCGCCGAGACCGTGCGGGAGATGGGCATGGGCCTGATCCTCGACATGGTGCCCAACCACATGGGCGTGCTCGGCGCCGACAACCCCTGGTGGACCGACGTGCTCGAGAACGGGCAGGGTTCGGCCTACGCGCGGCACTTCGACATCGACTGGCACCCGGTCAATGCCGACCTCGAAGGCAAGGTGCTGGTGCCGGTGCTGGGCTCGCACTACGGCGACGTGCTGGCCAGCGGCCAGCTCCGCGTCGGCTTCGAGCCGCACCACGGGCGGCTGGTGCTGCGCTACCACGAGCACTGCTTCCCGCTCGCGCTGCGCAGCTACACCGTCGTGCTCACGCAGGTCGCGCAGCGCCTGGGCGACGGCCACCTGCGCGCGCAGGTGGAGGCGCTGGCCGACCCGATGCCGGCCCTGCCGGCCCGCCACGGCTTCGACGCCTCGCTCGCGCGCGGCCGCGAGGAGCTGAAGTCGCGCCTGGCCGAACTGGCGCAATGCCATGCCGAGGTGGCGGCGGCCATCGACGCCACCCTCACCGAGATCAACGCCGAGGAGACGCGCGACACCCTGCACGCGCTGCACGAGGGCCAGCACTACCGCCTGGCCTACTGGCGCGTGGCGGCCGACGAGATCAACTACCGCCGCTTCTTCGACATCAACGAACTCGCCGCGCTGCGCATGGAAGAGCCGGCGGTCTTCGAGGCCACGCACGCCCTGGCGCTCGACCTGGCGGCGCAGGGCCTGGTGGACGGCCTGCGCATCGACCACCCAGACGGCCTGCACGACCCGGCCGGATATTTCGCCCAGTTGCAGGCCGGTTATGCGCAGCGCGCGGGCCTGAAGCTCGACCCGCCCGGGCCCGGCGAGCGCCCGCCGCGTCCGCTCTACGTGGTCGCCGAGAAGATCGCCGCGCCGCACGAAGACGTGCCCGAAGAGTGGGCCCTGCACGGCACCACCGGCTACCGCTTCGGCAACGTGGTCAACGGCGTGCTGGTCGACGGCAATGCCGCCGAGCGTTTCGACCGCATCTGGCAGCACTTCAGCGGCGATCGCGAGCCCTTCGCCGAACTGGTCTACCGCGGCAAGCGCAACGTGGCGCGCACGGCGCTCGCCTCCGAGCTCACGGTGCTCGCCACCGCGCTCATGCGCATCGCACGTGCCGACCGCCGCACGCGCGACTACACCTTCAACGCGCTGCGCGACGCCATCGCCGAGGTGGCGGCCTGCATGCCCGTGTACCGCACCTACATCGTGGGCAGCGCCTCGGCGCAGGACCTGCGTTTCCTCGACTGGGCGATCGCCCATGCGCGCCGGCGCAGCGACGCGCCCGACCGCTCGGTGTTCGACTTCATCGGCCGGGTGCTGCGCGCCCAGGGGCCCGACGGCCAGCCGCTGCCGCTGGGGCACGCGGCGTGGCAGTTCGCTGCGCGCTTCCAGCAGTTCTGCGCGCCGGTCACGGCCAAGGGCGTGGAAGACACGGCCTTCTACCAGTACCACCGATTGGTGTCGCTCAACGAGGTGGGCGGCGATCCGGCGCTCTTCGGCATGACGGTGCGCGCCTTCCACGGTGCGACCGCCGACCGTTCGGCGCGCTGGCCGCACACCATCCTCGCCACCTCCACTCACGACAACAAGCGCTCGGAAGACGTGCGCAACCGGCTCAACGTGCTGTCGGAGATGCCGGCCGCCTGGCGCCTGGGCCTCGCGCGCTGGAAGCGCCTTGCCCGCACCTACAAGAGCGAGATCAACGGCGCGCCCGCGCCCTCGGCCGCCGACGAATACCTGCTCTACCAGACGCTGCTCGGCACCTTGCCTGCCGGCGGCCTGGACGAGGCCGGCCTCGCCCCGTACCGCGAGCGCATCGAGCAGTACATGCTGAAAGCCGCGCGCGAGGCCAAGCGCCACACGAGCTGGGTCTGCCCCGACGAGGCCTACGAAGCGGCGCTCGGCGCCTTCGTGCGCGGCGTGCTCGCGCGGGTGCAGCCCAATCCGCTGCTCAACGACCTGCAGGCCAGTGCCACCGCGCTTGCCTGGTATGGCGCGATGAACAGCCTCTCGATGGTGCTGATCAAGTACACCTCGCCGGGCGTGCCCGACCTTTACCAGGGCAACGAGCTGATGACGCTCGACCTGGTCGACCCCGACAACCGCCGCCCGGTCGACTTCTCCCTGCGCGAGTGCTACCTGTCGGAGCTGGAGGCGATGCAATCGGCCCCCGAATTGCGCGAGCACCTGCGCGAACTGGCCCTGCACCCCGACGACGGCCGCGCCAAGCTCTGGCTCACCTGGCGCCTGCTGCAGCTGCGGGCCGAGCGGCCGGCGCTCTTCCGCGACGGACGCTACGTGCCGCTGACCGTGACCGGCGCGCACCAGGAGCAGGCCATCGCCTACGCACGCGAGCACGGCGACGAGGTGCTGGTGGTGGTAGCCGCACGGCTCTTCTCGCGCCTGCAGGCGACGCCGGGTGTGCTGCCGCTCGGCGAAGAGGCCTGGGGCGACACCACGGTCGACCTCTCGCCGCTGGCCACTGCCATCTCAGGCGCGCAGGTCACCGATGCGCTGAGCGGGCGGCCCTTCGAGCTGCAGGCCGGCAGCCTGCGGGCCGCCGAGGCCTTCTCCGGCTTTCCGGCGGTGGCCTTGCTCTTCACACGGTAATCGGTGCGGCAAATCGGGAATCCCTGGGAACATCGTGTGCCCAGTAGGATGCCCGACGCATTAGTCTCCAGGAGGACGTCATGACCCAGGAACGCAAGACCACCCCGCCCGAACGGCCCAGCGCGAAGCGTGACAAGCGCGAGGTGACGCGCCCGGAAGACAGGCTCGAAGGCAAGGCCCGGGGCCCCTCGGAAGCCGTGCCCACCTACCAGGAGCTGCTCGACGAGGCGCTGGACGAGACCTTCCCCGCCAGCGACCCGATCTCGCCCTCGGCCGCGATGGCGGCTGAAAAGCGCATCAAGACCGACAAGGACGCCACCGACTGGACGCTGCGCCCCGGTGCCTGCCAGCCTCCGGGCAGCGAACCGCAGAAAAAGGGCTGAGCCCGGCCTGGGAGCGAAAGCGCCTTGAGCCGCACCTTCTTCCACCACGGCGCCGACCATGCCACCTCGCTGGTCGAAGAGTGCAGCGCGCGTTCGCTGCAGCTCCTGCGCGACAACCTATCCCCGCAGGGCATCCTCGCGGCCAGCCGCACCGAGGCGGCCGAGGCGCGCAGCTACACGCGCATCTTCGGCCGCGACGCGGCGATCTGCGTGCTGGCCATGGCCGGCAGCGGCGACGAGGCCCTGGAGCAGGGCGCAGTGGCCAGCATCGAGTCGCTCGCCCAACTGCAGGCGCCGAACGGGCAGATCCCGAAATACGTCGATCCCGAGGGGCAGGACGCCGATTTCTGGTACCTGGGCTGCATCGACGCCACGCTGTGGTGGCTGATCGCCATCGACCACGTGCGCCGGCACAGCCGCATCGCCGGCCTGGACGCGCGCTGGGGCCACGAGATCGAACGGGCGCTGCACTGGCTCCTGGCGCAGGAGCACCAGCGTTTCTTTCTTTTGCAGCAAAACGAGGCCAGCGACTGGGCCGACATCATGCCGCGCTCGGGCTTCGTGCTCTACACCAATGCCCTGTGGTACCGGGTGAAGCTGCTCTACGAACTGCCCAACCTGGAGCAGACGCACTACCACTTCAACCACCTGTTCCACCCGTTCAAGAAAGACCTGCCCGAGTACCGCCGCGGCCGGCTGCTGGGGCACTACGCCCGGCGCGGCCTGCGCGACCCGGGCCTCTACCTGAGCTTCGTGAACCTGTCGTTCGCGGGCGAGGAGGGCGACGTCTTCGGCAACCTGCTGGCGGTGCTCTACGGCCTGGCCGACGAGGCGATGGCCCGCGAGATCATCCAGACCTTCAACGAGGCGCGTGCGTCGGAGCCGTACCCGATCCGCGTGGTCACGCACCCCATCCAGCCCGGCGACGAACTCTGGCGCGCCTACATGAACCGCCACCAGCAGAACCAGCCGCACCAGTACCACAACGGCGGCATCTGGCCGTTTGTCGGCGGCTTCTGGGCGATGGCGCTCACCCAGCTCGGCAAGCGCGACGCGGCGCGCCACGAGCTTTCGAAGCTCGCCCAGGTGTGCGCGCTCGACGGCTGGCGCTTCACCGAATGGTTCCATGGCCAGACGCTGCAGCCCATGGGCATGGCCGGGCAGAGCTGGAACGCCGCGGCCTTCCTGCTGGCGCAGAAGCTGCTTGACGAGACCTGAGCGGCGCCACAAGACCCCTTCGCCAGTACGGCACGCGGTTTGCCCTTGTCAGTCATGACGATGAGAGCAAACCCATGAAGACACCCAGCGACAGCGTGTTGGCGTTCGTGATGGCGGGAGGAGAGGGCACGCGCTTGCACGCGCTGACGGCTCACCGATGCAAGCCCGCCGTGCCCTTCAACGGCAAGCACCGGATCGTCGATTTCGTGTTGAGCAACATGGTCAACAGCGAGATCTATTCGATCTACCTGCTGGTGCAATATAAGTCGCAGGCGCTGATCGAGCACGTGCGGCAGAGCTGGCAGCTCGCGCGCTTCCTGCCCGACCACTTCATCACCGTGGTGCCACCGCAGATGCGCAACGGCCCCGAGTGGTTCCAGGGCACGGCCGACTCGGTGCGCCAG
>DASWSY010000129.1:0-4272 GCA_036402415.1 Rhizobacter sp.
CGCTCTTTCTCGAAGCGGCCGAGCGTGCCGAGGCGCAGATGGCCGAAGACCCCAAGAACGCCAACGCCTTCTACCTCGCCGCCTACGCCATTGGCCGCTACAGCCAGGGCATCAGCGTCGCCAAGGCGCTGACCCAAGGCCTGGGCGCCAAGGTCAAGACGGCGCTCGAGACCGCCATCAAGCTGAATCCGAAGCACGCCGACGCCCACATCGCGCTCGGTACCTTCCACGCCGAGGTGATCGACAAGGTGGGCTCGCTGCTCGCCCGCACCCAGGGCGCGAGTAAGGACGCCGGCCTCACCGCCTTCAAGACCGCGCTCAAGCTCAACCCCGCCTCGGCCATCGCCCGCGTCGAATACGCCAATGGCCTGGTGATGCTCGAGGGCGACAAGAAGATGAAGGAAGCCGAGAAGCTCTACGCCGAGGCCGCCGAATGCGAGCCGCTCGATGCGATGGAGCGGCTCGACGTCGAGATGGCCAAGGCCGAACTCGAGGACTAGGGTGAAGCGCCGTTCGGCCTGAGCCCGTCGAAGCCTCACCCGCCCGCCCCAAAGGCCGGCGGGTTTTCTTGCGTCGCCTTGCAAATACGAACGATTCTCATTTAAAGTCACGCCATCGCATCCGCCAGCCTCGCGCCAGCCGTGCCTCACGCGATCCAAGGCTGGACCCATGCTCACTGCGACCTCCCCGCTGGCGACGACTTCCCTGCTGCACGAGCCCATCCGGCACCCGCAGCGCCGCCAGCTCGCCGCCCACCGCCGCTCCCGCAGCCTCGCCCTCGGCCCGGCGATGTGGCTGCAGTTCGAAGACGACCTGACGCTCGAACACCAGATCGACGAGGTGCTGCGCACCGAGGGCGACGCCTCGACCGAAGCGCGCGAACGCGAACGTGCCCTCTACGCCCACCTGCGCCCCGACGGCCGCCACTGGAAGGCCACGCTGCTCATCGGCCTGCCCGACGCCGATGAACGAGTGCGCGACCTGCCCATGCTCAACGAGGCCGCGCACCGCCTCTATGTGCAGCTGCCGCGCCTGCCACGCGTCCATGCCCAGGCCAACGAAGACCTGCCCGACCGCCACCTGACCCGGCTTTCGGCGGTGCACTTCCTGCGCTTCGAGTTCCCTGCGCCGCTGCGCGTGGCCTTGCTCGCCGGTGCCGACGCCTCGATCGGCTGCGCCCACGACCAGTACGCCTGGCGCCGCGTGATCCCAATGGCGCTGCTGGAACAGCTGCGCTGCGACCTCGCCCTCTCCGGTCGCTGACCGACACGCGCTGACGGAGGCCCGCCATGTGCCAGAACCCCAACGCCGATCACGACCCGGCCCTCGATGCCCTGGTGATGCGCGCCGCGGCCGCGACCGGCGCCACCGTGCTCTCGCTGCCGGTGCCCGCCGCGAAGAGCGGCTCGCGCCGGCGCCGCCTGTGGGAGCTCGACGCCCACGCGCACTGCCCCGTGGTTGGCGTGTGCCTGCCGCTGCCGGCGCTGCGCCGCATCGTCGACAAGGTGCTCTCGGGCGTGGCCCTGGCCGAGGACTACGAGCTGCACTGCGGCGTGATCGCCGAATGCCGCCGCCGCACGCCGATCGCCGAAGCGGTGCAGCGCGAGCTCGACCGCCGCTGCATGATCGCCCTGCGCCAGGCCGCGCTGGCGAAGACGAGCGAAGGCCTCGCTGCCTGGTGGCAGAGCGCCTCGGCCGGGCAGGACCTCGCCGGCGCCTTCTGGGCCACGCTCACCCACCCGCGCTGCACGCCGGAGCTCGAACACAAGGTGCTGGGCGACGTGCACATGCTGCAGCACCAGGTGGGCGTGGCGCGCCGTGTCGACCTGAAGCAATTCGAGGAGGTGATGCACGAGAACGGCGTGCTCGCCCGCGAGCTCGCCGCCGCCCAGCAGCGCAACACGCGCCAGGCCGACGAACACCGCCAGCGCCACGACGCGCAGCAGTCGCAGATCGTGCAGCTGCGCGCGCAGCTCATCGGGCGCGACACGCTCATCGCCTCGCTGCGCCAGGAGCTGCAGACGCTCGAAGACGCGGTGCCCGGCCTGAAGAGCCGGCAGGCCCTGGGCCAGGAGAACGAACGCCTGCTGCGCCGCCTGCACGACGCCGAACGTGGGCTGATGCAGGCCCAGCACGAACTGGAACGAGCACGCGCCCGCGTCGACGAGCTGACGCAGGCCCTGCAACGCACGCCACCGGTGGAAGCAGCGTCCGTGGCGGGCGGGCTGCCCGACCCGAGCGCCCTGGCCGACCGCGCCGTGCTGTGCGTTGGCGGCCGCCCGGCGAGCGTGCCGGTGTACCGCCACCTCGTCGAACGCACCGGCGGCCGTTTCCTGCACCACGACGGCGGCGAGGAAGACAACCCCGCCCAGCTCGACGCCACCCTCGCCGCGGCCGACCTCGTGATCTGCCAGACCGGCTGCATCAGCCACGACGCCTACTGGCGCGTGAAGGACCACTGCAAGCGCACCGGCAAGCGCTGCGTCTTCGTCGAGACGCCGAGCACCGCCGGCTTGAAGCGCGCGCTGCGCTCGCTGGTGCCGGTGGTCGAGTCACCGCCTGCCTGATTCCTTTTCCCAACCCCGTCCCTCGAAAAGAGCCAGCGTCATGCAAGCACCACAACGATTCCTGTCGCCCACCCCGATCGCCCTCGCCGTGATGGCCGCGCTGCTGCCGCTCGCGGCCGTGGCGCAAGACACCGCCCCCGCCGCGGCGGCCCCCGCCAGCGCGCCCAGCACACCTTCCGGGGCGGCCAGCGCTCCAGTCCTCACCACCCTCCCCGCGGTACGCGTGAAGGCCACCGTCGAGAAGGAAAGCGCGACCGGTCCGGTGCAGGGGTACAGCGCGCGCCGAACCGCCACGGCTACAAAGACCGATACGCCACTCAACGAAGTGCCCCAAGCCATCTCCGTCATCACCGCTGACCAGGTGCGCGATCAGAGCTCGTCGACGATTCAGGACGTGCTGCGCTACAGCGCGGGTGTGCGGCACGAGATGTACGGGCTCGACAACCGCGGCGACTGGTTCACCTTGCGTGGCGGAAGCGAGGGCTCGGTGCTCCTGGACGGCCTGCGCCTGCCGCTGACGGGCTGGTATGGCGTGGTGCGCAACGAGCCCTACGCCTTCGAGCGCGTCGAGGTACTTCGCGGGCCGGCGTCGGTCATCGCGGGCCAGAACGGCCCCGGCGGCGTGGTCAACCTCGTCTCCAAGCGTCCGCAGGCCGATGCGGTGCGCGAAATCGAGCTTCAGGTTGGAAACCACTCGCATCGCCAAGCCGCCCTCGACCTGGGCGACAGCTTCGGCACCGATGGCGTGCTCTCCTATCGCCTGCTCACGCTCTACAAGGAAAGCGGCAGCCAGGTCGACCACGCCGACCAGCGCCGCAGCTTCGTGGCGCCTTCGCTCACCTGGAAACCCAATGCCGGCACGCAGCTGACGGCGTACGCGGAGTACCAGAAGGATGACTCGGCGAACGTCAACGGCTTCTTCCCGATCGAGGGAACGCTGCGGCCCGGGCCCAACGGCTTCATTCCCCACGACACCTTCATCGGCGAGCCGGCGTGGGACCGCTACGGCGGCGAGCGCCGTCGGGTGGGCTACGAGTTGGAGCAATCGCTGGCAAGCGACTGGACGCTGCGTCATCGACTGCGGCGCGACCGGGTCGAAGGCGGCATGCGATCGATGTACGCACAATGGTGGCTCGGCTATGCCGACGCGACGGGCGCGCCCGATCCCAACGGGACCTACCTCAACCGCACCTTCTATGCCACCGACGACAAGAGCAGCATCGTCAACGGCGACCTGCTCCTCGAAGGAAAGCTGAGGTTCGGCCCCACGCAGCACACGCTGCTGGTGGGCGTGGAGGGCATGCGCAGCCGCATCGAGCAGCTCGCCTATGACGATTCGACAGCAACGCCGCTGGACGTCTTCAACCCGGTCTACGGCAGCTTCGCGCTGCCTGACCTCTCGGCCACGCCCTATGACACCACCGCGTCGCGCACCCGCGCGGTCGGCGTGCTCCTGCAGGATCAGGTGAAGGTAGGTGAGAGCGTCGTGTTGGTGGCAGGCCTACGCCGCGACCGGGTGAAGACCACGACCGAGATCACGCCCTTCGGCGCCGCGCCCGAGACCACCGAGCAGGACGACTCCGCCACCAGCAAGCGACTGGGCGCCGTCTACCTCCTGCCGAACGGGCTGTCGCCTTACATGAGCTACTCCGAATCGTTCGGGGCGGTGGCGCCCAGCAACTCCACGGTCTTCCAGCCGAAACGC
>DASWSY010000130.1:0-7007 GCA_036402415.1 Rhizobacter sp.
CGGCGTGAGCGTGGTGCAGGCGGAAAAGCGGGTACCGGCGTCGAGCAGCGACATCTCGCCGAGCATGTCACCGGCGCGCGCTTCCGCCAAGCGGGCACGCCCGCCCCAGGGTTGCACGCGGTCGACCGCCAGCGTGCCTTCGAGCACGATCAGCATGTAGTCGCCCTGCTCGTCTTGCCCGATCACCTCCTGGTTGACCGGCACGGTCACGAACTGGAGGTACTGGCTCATGCGCATGAGCTCGTCGGCGCTCAGCGCGGCCACGTAGCGGTCGGCGCCCCACAGCTTGGCGAAGAGCGGCTCGGCCTGCTTGCGATCGAGCGGCTGCGCGCCCACCTGCTTGGCGCGCTCCGCCCAGGTGGCGAGCTGCACGTCGTCGCCGCGATCGTTGAACTGGGTCGAGAAGTAGCCGTCGTCGGTGGCCGGCCCTTCGTCGGACAGGCGCGCAGAGGCGGCGCCATTGCCTCGCTTGAGTCGATCCAGGAGTTTCTTCAAGGCTCGCTCGCGTGGAAAGACAGGGCCGGGTCCAGATCAGCCGGGGAAGTTCTCGGGGAACTTGGCCTTGTTGCGTGCCTCGGCCGGGGCAATGATGTTGCGGCGGACGAGGTCGGACAGGTTCTGGTCCAGCGTCTGCATGCCGACCGTGTTGCCGGTCTGGATCGACGAATACATCTGCGCGATCTTGTTCTCGCGGATGAGGTTCCGGATGGCGGCGGTGCCCAGCATGATCTCGTGCGCGGCGACACGGCCGCTGCCGTCCTTCAGCTTGCACAGGGTTTGCGAAATCACGGCCACGAGCGACTCGGAGAGCATCGCGCGCACCATTTCCTTTTCCGCCGCCGGGAACACGTCGACCACGCGGTCGATGGTCTTGGCGGCCGAGCTCGTGTGCAGCGTGCCGAACACCAGGTGGCCGGTTTCGGCCGCGGTCAGCGCGAGGCGGATGGTTTCGAGGTCGCGCATTTCGCCGACCAGGATGGCGTCGGGGTCTTCGCGCAGCGCCGAGCGAAGGGCGTTCGAGAAGCTCAACGTGTGCGGCCCGACCTCACGCTGGTTGATCAGGCACTTCTTCGACTCGTGCACGAACTCGATCGGGTCTTCGACCGTGAGCACGTGGCCGTATTCGTTTTCGTTCAGGTGGTTGACCATCGCGGCGAGCGTGGTCGACTTGCCCGAACCGGTGGGCCCCGTCACGAGCACGAGGCCGCGCGGCTTCAGCGCGAGTTCGGCGAACACCTTGGGCGTGTTGAGCTGCTCGAGCGTCAGGATCTTCGACGGAATCGTCCGGAACACGGCGCCGGCACCGCGGTTCTGGTTGAAGGCGTTGACGCGGAAACGCGCCAGGCCCTGGATCTCGAACGAGAAGTCGCACTCGAGCGTCTCTTCGTACGCCTTGCGCTGCGAGTCGTTCATGATGTCGTAGACCATCTCGTGCACCTGCTTGTGCTCGAGCGGGTCGACGTTGATGCGGCGCACGTCGCCGTGCACACGGATCATCGGAGGCAGGCCGGCAGAGAGGTGCAAGTCGGACGCTTTGTTCTTGACCGAGAACGCCAGCAGTTGGGTGATGTCCATGTGTCTTCGACTGGGGGTTGGGGCCCGCTTGCAGCCTGGGGCTGTGCCTCTGCGATAGGCTCGCGGGATTATGGCGACGATTGCGGCGAACATACAACAAGTGCGCGAGCGCATCGCGAGGGCCTGTGCGGCTGCGCAACGCCCCGTGCAAAGCGTCACGCTGCTAACCGTAAGCAAAACTTTCAGCGCCGATTTCGTGCGCGAAGCCTTCGCCGCCGGCGAACGCCGCTTCGGCGAGAACTACGTGCAGGAAGCGATCGACAAGATCGAGCAACTCGCCGACCTGCGCCCGCAGATCGAGTGGCACCTGATCGGGCCTCTGCAGAGCAACAAGACGCGCGTGGCCGCGAAGCACTTCGACTGGGTGCACAGCGTGGACCGCCTGAAGATCGCCGAGCGCCTGAGCGAACAGCGCCCGGCCGACCTGCCGCCGCTGAACCTGTGCCTGCAGGTCAACGTGAGCGGCGAGGCAAGCAAGAGCGGCGTCGCACCCGACGAGTTGCCCGCCTTGGCCCACGCCGTGGCCGCGTTGCCCGGGGTGCGGCTGCGCGGACTGATGTCGATTCCCGAACCGAGCAATGACCCGGCCCGGCAGGCCGCCGCCCACCGGCAGTTGCGCCAGCTGCGCGATCGCCTGCAACAGGAAGGCCTGGCGCTCGACACCCTGTCGATGGGCATGAGCGCCGACCTGGAAACGGCGATCGCCGAAGGGTCGACGATGGTGCGGGTGGGCACGGCGATCTTCGGGCAGCGCTGAGCTCGCCGGATTTCCTCCGGCAAAGCCGCGTTCATTCCGACAAATATCCAGAGGTGCCCTGGATATCTTGGCGACATTCGCATCCCCTGTCGCCGCCATGCCTGCCACCTTCCCGCCGCCCGCCAGCTCGCGCCCACGCCTGCCGGCCCCCTATCGGTCCGAAGCAGAGCTGCTCTCACGGTTGCTGCCCGCCCTCGCGGCGTCGCTCGAGTGGCCGCAGGCCGTGGCCACCGCGCGACCCTGGGTGCAGGCGGTGCGCCAGAGGCCGGCGCCGTTCTGGGCCATGGAGTCGCTGCTGCGCGAGTACCCCATCTCCAGCGCCGAGGGCCTGGCGCTGATGCGGCTGGCCGAAGCGCTGCTGCGTGTGCCCGACACCGAGACCGCCATCGCCCTCACCGCCGACCAGCTCGGCCGCGCCGCCTTCGATGCACAGGCCGACGGTCCGCACAAGATGCTGGCCACGCTGTCGGCGAGCGCCATCACGCTGTCGAAGAAGTTCCTGCCCGAAAGCGGTGACGACACCGGCCTGCTCAAGCGCCTGGGCGCGCAGACCGTGGTGGCCGCCACCATCCGCGCCATTCAGCTGCTCGGCCGCCAGTTCGTGCTCGGCCGGTCGATCCGCGAAGCGATGGCCGAAGCCAGCCAGGCCCGCGACGACCAGCCCGCCCTGCGCTTCAGCTACGACATGCTCGGCGAGGGCGCACGCACCGAGGCCGACGCGCAGCGCCACCTCGCGGCCTACGCCCACGCGATCGACGCCATCGCCGCGCGGCGTGCGACCGGCGACCCGCGCAGCGCCGACGGCATCTCCATCAAGCTCAGCGCCCTCTTCTCGCGCTACGAGGAACTGCAGCGCGAGCGTGTCTTCGCGGCTCTGCTGCCGCGCGTGTGGCAACTCGTCGAGCGCGCGGCGAAGGCCAACCTGAACCTGACGATCGACGCCGAAGAGAGCGAGCGCCTCGAACTCTCGCTCGACGTGGTGGACGCACTCGCCGCCCGCATTGCCGCCACCACCCCCGGCTGGCAGGGCTTCGGCCTCGCCATCCAGGCCTACCAGACCCGCGCGCTCGACACGGTGAACGAAGTCGCCCGCATCGCGCGCCAGCACGGCCTGCGTTTCATGGTGCGGCTCGTGAAAGGCGCGTACTGGGACGGCGAGGTCAAACGCGCGCAGGAGCTCGGCCTGCCCGGCTACCCGGTCTTCACGCACAAGCACCACACCGACATCTCCTACCTCGCCTGCGCGCAGGCGCTGCTGTCGCACGCCGGCGTGATCTACCCGCAGTTCGCCACGCACAACGCCGGCACCATCGCCGCCATCCTGCAGATGGCGCGCAAGGCCGATGCGCCCTTCGAGATGCAGCGCCTGCACGGCATGGGCGAAGGGATCTACCGCGAGGTGATGAAGGACCCGTCGATTGCCGTGCGCGTGTACGCGCCGGTCGGCGAGCACCGCGACCTGCTGGCCTACCTGGTGCGGCGGCTGCTGGAGAACGGCGCCAACTCGTCCTTCGTGCACCAGCTCGCCGACGACGAGGTGACCCCCGACGACCTGCTGGCCTCGCCGCTCGTGCCCTCCGACTCGCCCGGGCTGCCCCTGCCGCTGCACCTGTACGGCCCGCGCCGTGACAACGCCCGCGGGGCCGACCCCACCGACCGCGACGAGCGCCGCACGTTCGAGGCCGCGATCGACGCCGCACGCCCGCAAGCCGTGGAGCTGGCGGCCGTGCACGAGATCGGCCCCACGATGGCCCGCCTGCAGCAGGGCCACGCCGCCTGGAACCGCACGTCGCTCTCGGCCCGCGCCCAGGTGCTGCGCCGCGCCGCCGACATGCTCGACGCCCGCCTGCCCGAGTTCTGCGGTCTGCTGGTGCGCGAGGCGCACAAGACGCTGGGCGACGCGATCGCCGAAGTGCGCGAGGCGGTGGACTTCTGCCGCTACTACGCTGAGCAGGCGGAAGAGCGCCTCGCGGCCCAGTCGCTGCCGGGCCCGACCGGCGAAAGCAACGAGTTGCAGTTGCACGGCCGGGGCGTCTTCGTGTGCATCAGCCCGTGGAACTTCCCGCTCGCCATCTTCACCGGCCAGGTGGTGGCCGCACTCGTGGCGGGCAACAGCGTCGCGGCCAAGCCGGCCGAACAGACGCCCGCCGTGGCGCAGCGCATGGTCGCGCTGCTGCACGACGCGGGTGTGCCGAACGACGCCCTGGCGCTGCTGCACGGGCCGGGCGAGACCATCGGCGCCGGCCTCGTCGCCGACGAGCGCAGCGCCGGTGTCTGCTTCACCGGCTCCACCGCCGTCGCCCGGGCCATCAACCGCGCACTGGCCGCGAAGGACGGGCCCCTCGTGCCGCTGATCGCCGAGACCGGCGGCATCAACGCCATGGTGGTCGACAGCACCGCCCTGCCCGAGCAGGTGGTCGACGCGGTGGTGCAGAGCGCCTTCCGCTCCGCCGGCCAGCGCTGCTCGGCGCTGCGCCTCCTGTGCGTGCACGAGAGCGTGGCCGACACGGTGATCGCGATGCTGCACGGAGCGATGGCCGAGCTGGCCCTCGGGGACCCGGCCCGGCTCGACACCGACGTCGGCCCCGTCATCGACGACGAGGCCTTCGAGGGCCTGCAGCGCCACATCGCCCGCCTGCGACGCGAAGCCACGCCGATCGCCGAGACGCCGCAGCGCAACAGCAGCGTGCCACGGCTCGTCGCGCCCATCGCCTTCGAGCTGCCGCGCATCGCCGACGTGAAGGAGGAGATCTTCGGCCCGGTGCTGCACCTCGTGCGCTGGCGCGGCGACCCGCAGGCCGTGCTCGCCGAGATCAACGCCCTCGGCTACGGCCTCACGCTGGGCCTGCAGACCCGCATCGACGGCCGCGCCCGCCAGTTGGCCGACGCGGCCCGCATCGGCAATGTCTACGTCAATCGCAACATGATCGGTGCGGTGGTCGGCGTGCAGCCCTTTGGCGGCGAGGGCCTGTCGGGCACCGGCCCCAAGGCGGGCGGGCCGCACTACCTCTACCGCTTCTGCGCCGAACGCACGCTGACGATCAACACCGCGGCGGCGGGCGGCAATGCCGCGCTGCTGGCGGGCCTGCGCCACTAGGGGCTGTCGACGCCATGGCGTTGATGCCACGCCTGCAGCGATTCGCGGGGCCAGGTCTTGACGTGCACGTGGCCACGCCCCTTGGGCACGTCGACCCAGGGCGCGGCCCATTGCAGACCGGCCTCGACGACTTCCTTTGGCTTGGGCAGCGGCGTGTCGATGGCCGAGGCATGCGGGTGCACGAACTCGGGCCAGTCCGGGTGCCAGACCCAGAGCGCACTGCCGCACAGGCGGCAGAAATGGCGGCCGGCCTTGGAACGTTTGGTGCGCTTCCCCGGCTCGCGCATCAGCGCGTGGTAGATCGCCACGTGCTCCTGGCCCGACACGCGCAGCGTGCTCGCGTCGCCCCCGAGGTTGATCGCATAGCCGCCGCTGCCCGCCGTCTTGCGGCAGATCGAGCAGTGGCAGTGCATGTAGGGCTGCGGGCTGTGCGATTCCAGGCTGAAGCGCACGGCGCCGCAGTGGCATGAGCCTTTCAGGTGCATGGGCGTCTCCGGCAGTGAGGTGTGCCATCGTGCGGCAGGCGGCATCCCGAGACGCCAGCAGGGTTCAGCCGTGCTGGTAGCGGTGCTCCTGCGTGCGCCCCGCGAAGCCGTAGGCGCTGCCGCGCAGGTCGGCCACGTGGGCATAGGAATGTTCGGCGGCACCGCCCAGCAACTCGTCCATCGCCCGGTGCACGGCGGCGAGGTACTCGGCCTTCTCGCGCTTGGTGTTGGTCTCGTCGGTGATGCTCACCATCCAGTGGTAGCTGCGCCTGGGCGCCGCGGCCAGCGGGCGGCCGGCGATGAACCAGTGCGAGGGCGCGATGAAGTCGACCACCACCGCAGTGTGCTCGCGCTGCTTGCCGAGCAGCGTGGCCGTGAGCTCGGTGCCGGTGTCGGCCACGCGCTGGGCCAGCACTGCGTCTTGCGGGCCGGAGATCTGGATGTGCAGGTAAGGCATGTGTGGCTCCTGTGCTTAGAAAGAGATGTCGAACTTGACAGCCTCACTCTAGGCAACGAGCATCCATCAGAGAAGCAGTTTTATTTTGTGATATTCATCGATTTCTCAGATGACCGACCTCGACCCCCTCTGGCTGCGCAGCTTCATCGCCGTGGCCGACACCGGCTCCGTGACACGCGCCGCACAGCAGGTGCACCGCACGCAGTCGGCCGTGAGCACGCACCTGCAGCAGCTCGAGGCCTCGCTCGGCGTGCGCCTGGCCGAGCGCAGCACGCGCGCGCTCGCGCTCACCGCCGAAGGCGAGCGTTTCCTGCCCCATGCGCGCCGCCTGCTCGACTGGCAGGCCGACGCCCGCGCCGCGGTGCAGCCGGCGGCCGAGGAAGCGGTGCGCCGCATCGGCATCAGCGAGTACTTCATGCCCGGCCGGCTGGGCGAGCTGCTGGCGCTGCTGCACGACAGCACGCCCGGCGTGCGCTTCGAGCTGCTGTGGGCCAGCTCCGCCGCGCTGCTGCAGCTGTGGCAGGCCGGCACGCTGGACCTCGCCGTGGTCACGAGCGAGGGGCCCCTGCCCGAGGCGAAGCTCGTCCGTCGCGAGCCGCTGGTCTGGGTGCATGCGCCGCGCTACGCGGTGCCGGG
>DASWSY010000131.1:0-3251 GCA_036402415.1 Rhizobacter sp.
GAGAGCGACTGGGGGGCCTTACTTGACCCAGGTGTTGAGCTGGATGATCGGCATCAGCACGGCTAGCACGATCAGCATCACCACCGCGCCCATCACGACGATGAGCAAGGGCTCGAGGATGGTGGCCATCGCGAGCGCGCGGCGTTGCACCTCGGTGCTGGTCTGGTTGGCGGCGCGCTCGAGCATGCGCGGCAATTGGCCGGTCTGCTCGCCCAGGCGGGCGAACATGGCGATGATGCCGGGGAAGCGCTTCTTGCCAGCCAAAGCAGACGCGAGCGGTGCACCTTCGCGCACCTGCACCAGCGCATCCATCGCGTCGGCGCGCATGGCGCGGTTCGACAGCGTTTCCGCCGCGGCCTGCAGCGCCTTCAGGATGGGCACACCCGCACCGGCGAGCATGGCCAGCGTGCCGGAAAAACGTGCCGCGTTGTAGCCGCGCGCGAGCTTGCCGATGAGCGGCACGGTGAGCATGGAGGCGTCGAACTGCTCACGGAAGACTTCGTTGCGCAGCATCAGCTTCAAGCCGATCCCGCCACCGATGAGCGCCAGCAGCATGAACCAGCCGTAGTTGCGCACGAAGGCACTGATGGCCAGCATCGCCACCGTCAACGCCGGCAGCGCTCGCTTGGAATTGGTGAAGACGGAGGCCACCTGCGGCACCACATAGGTGACGAGAAAGATCACGATCACGACCGCGATCAGCGACACGATCGCCGGATAGAGCGTGGCGCCGATCAACTTGGCCTTGAGCGCCTGGCGGCCTTCCAGGTCGTCGGCCAGGCGTTCGAGCACGGTCCCGAGGGCGCCGCTCTGCTCGCCCGCCGCGACCACGCCGCGGTACACCTCGTCGAACTCGCGCGGCATGCTGCCGAGCGCACGTGCGAACGTCGCGCCGCCGTTGACCTCGCTGCGCAGGTGGGCCACGAGCTCACGCTGGCGCGGGTCTTCGGCTTCGTCGCTCAGCGCCGTGAGTGCACGTTCCAGCGGCAGGCCGGCACCCACGAGGCCGGCGAGCTGGCGTGTCCAGACCGCGAGGCTGGTGGAGCTGAAGACCTTGCGCGAGAGGTTGAAGCCTTTGGTCTGCGTGCCGGCCGACGCGACCTGGGTGACGTCGAGCGGCACCAGCGCCTGCGCCCGCAGTTGCGAGCGTGCGGCCTTGAGGTTGTCGGCCTCGACCAGGCCGGTGGTCGTCTTGCCGGCCGCGTTGAGCGCTTCGAACTTGTAGGCGGGCACCGGGCCTTACTCCCTCATTCCCGCGTGACGCGCATCACTTCCTCGGGCGAGGTGATGCCTTCCATCACGAGGCGTTCACCGTCCTCGCGCATCGAGCGCATGCCGTTGGCTTCGGCGGCCACGAAGATCTGCGACTCGGCGGCGCGGCCGTGGATGAGGGCCCGCACTTTTTCGTCGGCCACCATCAGCTCGTAGACGCCGGTGCGGCCCTTGTAGCCGCTCTGGCCACATTCCGGGCACCCCACCGGGTGCCAGCGGCCGCGGGCGTCCTGCCTCTTGCAGTGCGGGCACAGCTTGCGCACCAGGCGCTGCGCCAGCACCCCCAGCAGCGACGACGACAGCAGGAAGGGCTCGATGCCCATGTCGGTGAGACGCGTCACGGCGCTGGGCGCGTCGTTCGTGTGCAGCGTGGCCAGCACCAGGTGGCCGGTGAGCGAGGCCTGCACCGCGATCTGCGCGGTTTCGAAGTCGCGGATCTCACCGATCATGATCACGTCCGGGTCCTGGCGCAGCAGGGCGCGCAGGGCCTTGGCGAAGGTGAGATCGATCTTGGCGTTGACCTGCGTCTGGCCGATGCCGGCGAGTTCGTATTCGACCGGGTCTTCCACGGTCAGCACGTTGGTCGTGCTGGTGTCGATGCGGCCGAGCGAGGCGTAGAGCGTGGTCGTCTTGCCGGAGCCGGTGGGGCCCGTCACGAGCACGATGCCGTGCGGCTGCTGCACCAGCTTGTCGAAGTTCTTGAGCGTGTCGCCGCTCATGCCCAGGCCTTCGAGGGTGAACTTGGTCTCGCCCTTGTCGAGCAGACGCAGCACCGCGCGTTCGCCGTGCGACGAGGGCAGCGTCGACACCCGCACGTCGACCGCACGGCCGCCGATGCGCAGCGAGATACGGCCGTCCTGCGGCAGGCGTTTCTCGGAGATGTCGAGCTCAGCCATGATCTTCAGGCGCGAGATCAGCGCGGCGTGCAGCGCCTTGTTGGGCTGCACCACCTCGCGTAGCGTCCCGTCGACGCGGAAGCGCACCGAGCTCGAGCGTTCGTAGGGCTCGATGTGGATGTCGCTGGCGCCGTCTTTCGCGGCCTGCGTGAGCAGGGCGTTGAGCATGCGGATGATGGGTGCGTCGTTCGCGGCTTCGAGCAGGTCTTCCACCGCGGGCAGGTCCTGCATCATGCGGCTCAGGTCGACCTTGCTCTCGACCTCACCGATCACGGTGGCCGCGCTCGACTCGCCGCCGGCGTAGGCGGCCGCGATGCGGTTGCCGAGCGTGCTGGCCGATTCGCGTTCGAGCTTGTCGATCGAATACAGCCGCAGCACTTCGCTCAGCGCCGGCAATGACACCGTCTCCGGCGCCCACAGCACGAGCTGCTCGCCGTCGTCTTCGAGCAGCAGGTTGTGGGCCTTGGCGTAGGCGTAGGGGAGGGGGTGGCGAGCGCCCATGGCGTGCGTCCGTGCGGTCAGTTGGAGCGAGCGCCGCCCGCCGGCGCGGAGGCACCGGCCGGTGGCGACACCAGCGGCGGCGGCACCGGTTGCGGCGGCGTCGACGCCGGCGGCGACGCGGGCGGCGCCGATTCGCGCAGTCGGCGCGACGCTTCGCTGTCCTGCGGCGAGCGCAGCGGCGGCACGACCGGCGCGTCGTTCGGCAGGATCAGGCTGCGCGAGGGTTGCGCGTCTTTCTGCGAGGCACGGATGAGGTCGTAGCGGTCGAGCGAGAAGTTGTTGACGGTCGGACCGTCGCGCATCACCACCGGGCGCAGGAACACCATCAGGTTGGTGCGGCGCTTCTCGCGTGTCTCGCTTCGGAAGAGAGCGCCCAGCAGCGGGATGTCGCCGAGCAGCGGCACCTTGTTCTTCGTCTCCTCGAAGCGGTCTTCGATCAGCCCGCCGAGCACGATGATCTGGCCGTCGTCGACGACGACGTTGGATTCGATCGAGCGCTTGTTGGTGGTCGGGCCGGCGTTGGTGGTGCCGGGGGCGACCTCGCGGCTCAGGCTCGACGACTCCTGGTAGATCGTCATGCGC
>DASWSY010000132.1:0-27119 GCA_036402415.1 Rhizobacter sp.
AGCAGGACAAGGCCGAGGGCGGCGCGAAGACGAACTCGGCCACGGTCGGCGGGCGTGTGTCGTATGCGCTGACGAAGAACTTCAAGCTGCTGGCCGAACTCGGCCACATGCAGAAGAAGCCCGCGGGCGGCGAGACGCAGAAGCTGACCAAGTTCACCTTCGCCCCCGCGATCGCCACCGGGCCGGAGTTCTTCAAGCGCCCCGAGCTGCGCCTGTACGTGACGACGGCGAAGTGGAACGCCGCGGCCAACGCGGCGGCAGGCCCGGACGGCCTCACCGGCCTCGGCAACGGGAAGACGAGTGGCACGAGCTTCGGTCTGCAAGCCGAAATCTGGTTCTAAGCCGACTCGCGCGCCTCGGGGCAAACACCCCGAGGCGGCGGCAGGGGCTGTCTTACCATCGCGGGCGCTTGAACACGCCCTGCCGATGAAGCTCCTGCTCGCCGAAGACGACACCATCCTTGCGGATGCCCTCACCGCCAACCTCAAGGGCTGCGGCTTCGAGGTCGAGGTGGCCGAGAACGGCGCCGTGGCCGAGTACCTGCTGCTCAAGCACGACTTCGACCTCGGCGTGCTCGACCTCGGACTGCCGCTGGTGGACGGGCTCACCGTGCTGAAGAAGGTGCGCGCCGCCAAGCCGGCCCTGCCGATGATGGTGCTCACCGCGTGGGACGGCATGGAGCAGCGCGTAGCGGGCCTCAACGCCGGCGCCGACGACTACCTCACCAAGCCCTTCGACTTCCCCGAGCTGGAAGCGCGCATCCGTGCCCTGCTGCGCCGCGCGCACGGCGCGGGTGCCACGCCCACGCCGCAGCAGGCAGGCCTGCTGCGCTTCGACCGCGAGGCCCGCCGCGCGAGCATCGACAAGACGCCGCTCGACCTCTCGCCGCGCGAGTGGACGCTGCTCGACCTGCTGCTCACGCAGCGCGACAAGGTGGTGACCAAGGAGCAGATCGTGCAGGGCTGGACGGGCGACACCAGCGAGCAGAACGCCGGCTCGATCGAGGTCTACATCCACCGGCTGCGGCGCAAGCTCGAGGGCTCGCGGGTGTCGATCCGCACGGTGCGCGGCCTGGGCTACCTGCTCGAAGCCGAAGCCTGAGCCCCCCGCATGGCCGCCTGGAAAGCCTGGCTCACCCCGGGCACCCGCTCGCTGCACCGGCACCTGCTGCTGTGGCTCCTGCTGCCGCAGCTCGTGCTGTGGATGGCCGCGGCCATCTTCACCTACAAGCTCGCCGAGCGGCATGCCAACCAGGCCATCGACGCGAGCCTCTCCACCGCCTCGCGCGCGCTCGCGCGGCAGGTGAAGCCGAGCGGCAGCGGCCTTTACATCGATTTCCCGCGCGCCGCGCAGGACATCATCGAGGCCGACCCCGACGACCGCATCTACTACAAGGTGAGCTCGCCGCCGGGTGAATTCATCCTCGGCAACAGCCAGATGCCGGCACCGGTGGGCATCGACCACCCGCAGCTCAACCAGCCCTATCTCTACGACGGCGTGCTGCACGACCGCAGCGACAAGCCCGTGCCGCGCGGGGCCGACGGCCCGCGCGACATCCAGGTGCGGGTGGTCGCGCTCTACCTGGCCTACGGCGAGCCCGGCAAGCCGCAGACGCTGCTCGTGCAGGTGGCCAAGAGCCGCGCCAGCCGCGAGGAGCTGGCGCGGCAGATCCTGATCGACACCGCCCTGCCGCTCTCGCTCCTCATCGTGCTGATGTCGGCGATCGTGTGGGGTGGCATCCGTGGCGGCCTGGCGCCGCTCGCGCGGCTGCGCAGCCTGGTCGAGGCGCGTGCGATCAACGACCTCGCACCGATCCGGCTCGACGCCGCGCCCGAGGAGGTGAAGAGCCTCGCGCTCGCGCTCAACACGCTGCTGGCCGAAGTGCGCGAGAGTGTGAATGCGCAGAACCGCTTCATCAGCGATGCCGCGCACCAGTTGCGCACGCCGCTCGCCGGCCTGAAAAGCCAGACCGAACTGGCGCTCGCGAGCACCACCGTCGCCACCGACCCCGAGCTGCGCGCGCGCCTCAAGCTCGTGCACGAAAGCGCCACGCGCAGCGCCCACCTCGTGAGCCAGCTCCTCGCGCTGGCCCGCGCCGAGCCCGAGGCCGCGGCAGCACAGTCGCGCACGCGCTTCGACCTGCGGCGCCTGGCGCGCGAGGTGGCGGCCGAGCAGGTGCCGCGCGCACTGGCCGCCGGCATCGACCTCGGCACCGACGAACGCGCCGACGAAGACGAGGCGGCCGATGCGCCGCTGCCGGTGACGGGCAACGCGATGCTGATCCGCGAGGCGCTGGTGAACATCGTCGACAACGCCATCCGCTACGCCGGGCGCGGCGCGAGCGTCACGGTGAGCGCGCACGCCGAAGGCCACGACGCCGTGCTCACGGTGGAGGACACCGGCCCCGGCGTGCCCGAGAGCGAGCATGAGCGCATCTTCCAGCGCTTCGTGCGCGCCACGCACGAAGGCAATGGCTGCGGCCTGGGCCTGGCCATCGTGAAGGAGATCGTGGAGCGCAGCCACGGTCAGGTGAAGTTGCAGGCGGTGCAGCCGCACGGGCTGCGGGTGCTGGTGCGGTTCCCCCTGTCCCCCGGGGTGGCAGGCGCTGGTCTGGCAGGAGGCGGCAGGGGCGGCTGACGCCGCGCGACGGTTTGGGCACACTGCCCGCCATGTCCTCCTCGAACGAATTCGCCGCCCACTGCCTGGAACTGCTCAGCCCGCTCGGCCCGGCGCGCTCGCGCCGCATGTTCGGCGGCCATGGCTTCTACGTCGACGATCTCTTCATCGGCATGGCCGCCGCCGAACGGCTCTACCTCAAGGTGGACGACGACTCGCGGCCACGCTTCGAGGCCGCCGGCTGCGAGCCCTTCGACTTCGACACCAAGGACGGCAAGCGCGTGGTGCTCGGCTTCTGGACCGCGCCCGACGACGCTCTGGAGTCGCCGATGCTGATGCAGCCGTGGGCGCGCATGGCGATGCAGGCGGCCTTGAAGGCGCTGAACGCCAAGAAGCCGGCGAAGGCGGCGAAAAAGACAGCCCAGAAGGCGGCCCCCGCGAAGCAGGCCGCCTCCAGGAAGCCGGTCAGCTCAGCGCGGGCGCAGCCCGCCAGAACGACAGCGTCCGCAGCGAAGAAGAAGACCGCGCCGAAGCGCTGAGCCGTCGGGCGAAGGTCGGGCAGGCACGCGGCGGCACGAGGAGCTGGAAGCGCGTCTCGCCCCAGCCTTCGATCACCCACTCGCTGCCCGAGTCGAGCGCGACGGTGTCGCCGGCCGCGAGCCACAGGTCCTCGGCCGGCTCGTCGGCCCCGCCGTCGCGGGTGAGCCACAGACGGCCCTGGGTGACCCGCAGTTCACGGGCGCCCGGACCGATGTCCAGACGCAGGGCCTCGCCCTGGGGCATGGCCCACTCGGCGGAACCGGACTGTTGCGAAATCGTCATCGGTGATTGGGTCATGATGTGGCTCCTTGCGAATCGGTAGCTGGAGAATAGGCCTGCCGATCGACCCGGTCCAATGAAATGGGCACACGCCATTGATGCGCATTGATCATGAATAACCTTCGCCGCCGCCCGCTTGCCGTGGGCCCCATCCGCAGCTTCGAGGCCGTGGCCCGGCACCTGAGCTTCCGTGCCGCCGCCGACGAGCTGAGCATCACCCAGTCGGCGGTGAGCCGGCAGATCCAGGCGCTGGAAGAAGACCTGGGCGCCACCTTGCTCATCCGCGGCACGCGCCGTGTCGAGCTCACGAGCGATGGCGCGACCTTCCTGCGCGCGCTCGCCCCGAGCCTCACCCGCATCGACACCGCCGTGCAGCAGATCCGCCAGGCGCAGGGGCGGCGCGTGGTGAGCGTGAACACCTTCGCCTCGTTCGCCTCGATGTGGCTCATCCCGCAGATGGAAGCGTTCCAGCGCGAGCACCCCGAGATCGACATCCGCGTGCAGGCCACCGACACGCTGGCCAACCCGCTCGACCCGGAGTTCGACCTCATCCTGCGCTACAGCGGCCGTCACCATGCGCCGCAGGACGCGCAGCGCTTGTTCGGCGAGGTGATCACGCCGGTGATCAGCCCCTGGCTGGCCGAGCAGATCCGCCAGGGGGCGTCGCCTCCGCTGTCGCGGCCGGAGCATGTGGCGCAGTACACGGTGACCGAGGAAGACGACCACCGGCCGAGTGCCGAGTTCCTGAGCTGGCGCTACTGGCTCGCCCAGCAGGGCGCCGCGCAGGTGCAGCCGCGCCGCTGGCTGTACCTCAACTACACCTACCAGCAGGTGCAGGCGGCCATGGCCGGGCAGGTCATCGCGCTTGCCCGGCTGGCGCTGGTGGCCGAGCAACTCGGGCGCGGCGACCTGGTCGAGCCCTTCGGCACGGCCGGGCGCGTGACCACGCCGCAGTCGTACTGGCTCATCACCACGCCGCAGGCGCGCTCGCGCCAGGAGGTCGAGGAGTTCTGCGGCTGGGTGGAGCAGCGCGCAGCGCAGACACGCGCCGCGCTCGGAGAGCCTTAGGGCCGGTTCACACCACGCCTTTTTCCGTGACCACGAAGGCGAGCGGCTGGTCGTGCGGCTCGGGCGCGAGCGCGGCCTCGTCGAGCTGCGACACCGACCACGCCACGCCCACCGCCGTGACGTGCGGGTGGGACGCCAGCCAGCGGTCGAAGTAGCCGCCACCGTAGCCGAGCCGGTACCCGCTCGCGGTGAAGCCGACGCATGGCACGAGCACCACGTCGGGCACGACCGGGTCGCCGTCGCTGGTGGCGATGCCGCACTCGTCCTGCAGGCGTGGCGCCTGCCCGTCCCACCGGCGGTAGTGCATCTGGCGCCCCGCGCGCTGTGCGAAAGGCAACGCCAGCGTGTAGGAGGTGTGCCGCTTGTCCTCGCGCCACAGGGATGCTGCGTTAAATTCCGATCGCATCGCCCAGTACAGGCCCAGGCATTCGGGCTCCAGGCGGTCGATGACCTGCTCCAACTCCCGCGTGATGGACTGCACGGCCCCTGAAACTTCCGCCGACGAGGCGAATCGTTCACGGGCGGCCAGCAGTTGGGCGCGCAGTGCGGGGCGGTCGGGGCGAGTGGTCTCAGACACGATGAAGGGCGGCCGGACGTGGCGGTAAAAGAAGTGGTGTTGAAAGCAGTATTGGAGCCCAGCTTGCGGGCCACGCGCTGGATGGTGGCAGGTCTTGGCCTCGCGATCATGGGCCCGGCCGGGCCGGCCTTCGCGCAGACCGGCAACGACGCGATCGTCGCCGCACGCGACGCCTTCGGCAAACGCGACACCGTCAAGCTCGCGCAGATGCGCTCCGCGGCGGTGATGGAGCGCCACCCGCTCGCCATGTGGGCTGACTACTGGCAGCTCAACAGCCGCCTCTACGCCGCCTCGCTCGACGAGGTGGAGTCCTTCTACCGCCGCTGGAACGGCAGCTACGTCGAAGACCGGTTGCGCAACGACTGGCTGCTCGAACTGGGCCGCCGCCGCGAGTGGAAGGCGCTTGCCGCCGACTACCCGCGCTTTCGCATGAACGACGACCGCGAGGTGATCTGCTACGCGCTGCTGGCCGACCACTTCGACGGGAAGGACGTGCGCGGTGCCGGCCGTGCCGCCTGGTTCGCGCAGCGCGAGGGCGACGACGGCTGCAACCTGCTCGCCTCGACGCTGTACGAGGCGAAGCTGTTGAAGGACGAGGACGTGTGGCGCCGCGCCCGCCTGTCGGTCGATGCGAACAAGCCCCGTGCCGTGCGCCAGGCCGCCGCGCTCATCAGCCCCAAGGCGGGCGACGACGCCGGCACGCTCTTCGACAAGCCCGAGCGCTACCTGCAGCAGCTCAACCCGCGCACCCGCACCGAGCGCGAGCTCGCCACGCTGGCCCTGATGCGCCTGGCGGCGAGCGACCCCGATACGGCCGCCGCGTCGCTGCGCGGCAAGTGGGAGGCCCTGCTGCCGCCCGAGCTGGGCGCCTGGGCCTGGGCCTCGGTGGCCAAGCAGGCGGCGATCAAGTTGCTGCCCGATGCGTCCGAGCACTACCAGCGCGCCGCGATCATGGCCGGCAAGGCCGCGGTCGAGATCGACTGGGCCGACGACACGCTCGCCTGGAAGGCCCGCGCCGCGCTGCGCGCCAACGGCGGCAAGCCACGCTGGCAGCAGGTGGTGCAGGCCGTCAACGCGATGGCGCCCGCCGAGCAGCGCGAATCGACCTGGGTCTACTGGAAGGCCCGTGCGCTGCAGGCCATCGCCGCGAATTCGAGCGACCCGCAGGCGATGAGCGACCAGTCGCGCGAGATGCTCGACAGCATTGCCGGCCAGTTGAGCTTCTATGGGGCACTCGCCGCCGAGGAACTGGGCCGCCCCATCACCCTGCCCGAGCCGCCGGCGCCGCTCACCGAGGCCGAACGCCAGGCCGCCGCACGCGAGCCCGGCCTGCAGCGCGCGCTGCTGCTCATCTCGATCGGCCTGCGCAACGAAGGCGTGCGCGAGTGGAACTTCACGCTGCGCGGCATGGACGACCGCGCCCTGCTCGCCGCGGCGCAACTCGCCTGCGACCGCGAGGTCTGGGACCGCTGCATCAACACCAGCGACCGCACGCGAGGCGAGATCCATCTCGCGCAGCGCTTCCCGATGCCCTTCCGCCGCGAGGTGCAGACACGCGCCCACGAACTCGGCCTCGACCCGGCCTACGTGTACGGCCTCATCCGCCAGGAGTCGCGCTTCATCATGGACGCGCGCTCCCACGTGGGCGCCTCGGGTCTGATGCAGATCATGCCGGCCACCGCACGCTGGACGGCCAGGAAGATCGGCCTGCCCTTCACGCAGGACATGATCTCCGACCGCGACACCAACCTGAAGCTCGGCACCCAGTACCTGCGCCTGGTGCTCGACGACTTCGAGGGCTCCGAACTGCTGGCCGCCGCCGCGTACAACGCCGGCCCGAACCGCCCGCGCCGCTGGCGTGACGGCCCCGTGCTCGAAGCGGCCATCTGGGCCGAGAACGTGCCCTTCAACGAGACGCGCGACTACGTGAAGAAGGTGCTGTCGAACGCGATCTTCTACTCGGCGCTGCTCAACCCGCCTGCCGGCGCGTCGGCCGTGGCGCCGGCGCAGGCCCCGTCGCTCAAGGCGCGCCTGGGTCGCATGGTCGGCCCGCGCCTGGCCGCGGCCCCCTCCACCGACCGCGACCTGCCATGAAGCGTGTCCTCGTGCTGGGGGGCACGGGCTTCGTGGGCCGCGCCCTGTGCGAAACGCTGGTCAAGGTGGCCGGCGGCGCCGCGCGCATCACCGTGCCCAGCCGCCGTCCGGCGCAGGCCAGGACGCTGTGGATGCTGCCCGGCGTGGAACTGCTGCGCGCCGACGTGCACGACGAAGCGCAGCTGGCCAGGCTGCTGAAGGGCCAGGACGCGGTGGTCAACCTCGTGGCCATCCTGCACGGCAGCGAAGCCGCCTTCCACGAGGCGCACGTCGAACTGCCGCGCAAGCTGGCGCGGGCCTGCCGGGCCGCCGGCGTGCGCCGCGTGGTGCACGTGAGCGCGCTCGGCGCCGCGGTGGGCGCGCCTTCGCGCTACCTGCGCAGCAAGGCCGAAGGCGAACTGGTGCTGCGCAAGGCGAACCTCGACCTCACGGTGCTGCGGCCCTCGGTGATCTTCGGCGCGCAGGACCGCTTCCTCAACCTTTTCGCGCGGCTGCAGGCGCTCTTCCCGGTGATGCCGCTGGCGGGCGCGGATGCGCGCTTCCAGCCGGTGTGGGTGAACGACGTGGCGCAGGCCATCGTCAACGCGCTGCGCTCGCACGAGGCCATCGGCGCCACCTACGAGGCCACCGGCCCGCGGCAGTACACGCTGCAGGAGCTGGTGCAGCTCGCGGGCGCCTGGTCGGGCCGGCCGCGTCGCATCCTGCCGCTGCCGCCGGCGCTCGGGCGCCTGCAGGCGCGCCTGCTGGAGCTGCTGCCGGGCGAGCCGCTGATGTCGCGCGACAACCTCGCCTCGATGACCGTGCCCAACGTCGCCAGCGGCCAGGTGCCGCGGCTCGCGGCGCTGGGCATCCGCCCCACCGCACTCGAAGCGGTGATGCCCGAGCACCTGTCCCGAAGCGGCGGCGCGGCGCGGCTCGACGGCTGGCGGCGCGAAGCGCGCCGCGGCTGAGCCGCCGGCTACTCGCCCCATGCCGCACTCGCATCGCGGCGATGCCGCGATGTCATCGACGCCCGAGCGCCGCTGCCCTAGCATGTCGGGCTCTCTGTAAAGGACTCCCATGCCACTGCAGCTCATCATCGGCAACAAGAACTACTCCTCCTGGTCCATGCGCCCCTGGGTGCTGATGAAGGAAACCGGCATCCCGTTCGAGGAAACGGTGATGCGGCTGGACTACACCGCCGCCGACTCCGCGTTCAAGAAGGCCATCGTCAAGCTCAACCCCGCCGCGCGCGTGCCGGTGCTGGTGGACGGCGACCTCGTGATCTGGGATTCGCTCGCCATCGCCGAGTACCTGGCCGAGAAGTTCCCCGACAAGCCCCTGTGGCCTGCCGATCCGAAGCTGCGTGCCCGCGCCCGCAGCGTGGTGGCCGAGATGCACTCGGGCTTCGGCGCGCTGCGCACGCACTTCGGCATGAACATCGAGGCCAGGCTGCAGCACGTGGGCCCGCGCGTGCTCGCCGAGCAGCCGCAGGCGCGCGCCGACCTCGAGCGCATCGTGCAGATGTGGAGCGGACTGCTCGACGCGCATGGGGGCCCGATGCTCTTCGGCAAGTTCAGCATCGCCGACGCGTTCTACGCGCCGGTCGTCACACGCGTCGTCACCTACGGCCTGCCGGTGCCGCCGGTGGTGCAGGGCTACATCGACCGCGTGCAGGCGCTCGCGAGCGTGGCCGCGTGGACGAAGGACGCGCTGGCCGAGCACGACTTCCTGGCCGGCAACGAGGACTACCGCACCTCGCGCTGAATAACGCCGCGCCTAAACTGCCGGCCATGAAGACGTACATGGTCGGCGGCGCGGTGCGCGACGCCTTGCTGGGCCTGCCGGTCAACGACCACGACTGGGTGGCCGTGGGCGCCACGCCCGAGGAGATGGTGGCCGCCGGCTACACGCCCGTCGGCCGCGACTTCCCCGTCTTCCTGCATCCGCAGACCAAGGAGGAAGTGGCGCTCGCGCGCACCGAGCGCAAGTCGGCGCCGGGCTACCGCGGCTTCACCGTCCACGCCGACCCGGGCGTGACGCTGGAAGACGACCTGATGCGGCGCGACCTCACCATCAACGCGATGGCGCGCGACGCAGACGGCACGCTCATCGACCCGTACCACGGCCAGCGCGACCTGCAGGCGAAGGTGCTGCGCCATGTCTCGCCGGCCTTCGCCGAGGACCCGGTGCGCATCCTGCGGCTGGCCCGCTTCGCCGCGCGTTTTGCCGACTTCACCGTGGCCGACGAGACCGTCGCGCTGATGCGCACGATGGTGGCCGCCGGCGAGGTGGACGCGCTGGTGCCCGAGCGCGTGTGGCAGGAGCTCTCCCGCGGGCTGATGGAGCATCGGCCATCGCGCATGTTCGAGGTGCTGCGCCAGTGCGGCGCCCTGGCCCGTCTGCTGCCCGAGGTCGACCGCCTGTGGGGCGTGCCGCAGCCCGCAGCGCACCACCCCGAGGTCGACACCGGCGTGCACCTGATGCTGGTGCTCGACATGGCCGCGCAGATGCAGGCACCGCTCACCGTGCGCTTCGCCTGCCTGGGCCACGACCTGGGCAAGGGCACGACCCCGGCCGAGATGCTGCCGCGCCACCTGGCCCACGAGGCGCGCAGCGTGAAACTCGTCGAGGCGATGTGCGAACGCCTGCGCGTGCCGACCGACTGCCGCGAGCTCGCGGTGGTGGTCGCACGTGAGCACGGCAACGTGCACCGCAGCGGAGATCTCGACGCCGCCGCCGTGATGCGCCTGCTGGACCGCTGCGACGCCTGGCGCCGGCCGCAGCGGTTCGCCGAGCTGCTGTTCGCCTGCGAGTGCGATGCGCGCGGGCGCACCGGGCTCGAAGACCGCCCCTACCCGCAGCGCGAACGGCTGCAGCGCGCGCTCGACGCGGCGCTGGCGGTGAACACGGCCGAGGTGTCGGCCGAGGCACTGGCGCGCGGCTGGAAGGGCCACGCGATCGGCGACGCGATCCGCCACGCGCGCCAGGCCGCACTGGCGATGGCGCTCGAAGGCTGAGGGCTCAGAGGCCCCGGCAACGCTCGGCGAAGTTGGCCTGGAAGCGCTCGAAGTCGCCACGCTCGCCGGGCGTCATGGCGTCGAAGCGCTTCTTGCGCTCGGACACGATGCGGCCCATCTCGCGGCATTGCTCCAGCGTCATGCTGGCCTGGGCACGCTCCTGCTGCTGGGCCATGCGCTGCTCGCGCTGCTCGTTGCTGCGCTGACGCTCTTCGTCGCGCAACTGCCTGTGCGCCTCGCGCTCCTGCTCGCTGCACTTGCGCCGGTACTCGTCGCGCAGCTCCTGCTGCGTGTCGTAGCCCACGCCGCGCGTGCGGGCGGTGCGGATCGCATCGCTCAGCGAGGCGCACTCGGCGCTCAGGTAGCGGTGGTGCTCGGGTGCCTTCTCAAGTCGAGACGAAGGCGAGCGGCTGGCGTAGGTGTGGTCGCGCGACGGCGCGGGCCCGTAGGTGGTGATGCGGGTGGCGCCGTTGGGGTTGCAGGGCTTGTCGGCGTAGTAGACGCGGTTGCCGTCGGTACAGCGGTGCAGCGACTGCGCCTGCGCAGCGGGCGTGCCCGCCAGCACGAGGAGCGCGGCGGCCCCCAGCAGTGCGTGGCGATGGTGTGATCTTGCGTGCATGAGGTCCTCTCCCGGCGCGCAATATAGCGGCGCTCACGGGGCGTCGGGCGGTAGGAATCCACGCCTGCGGCGCGCCGCCCGCCTGCACCGGGGGGTGAAACATCAGCGGCACACGGCCCCGGGCGCAAGCACGATCTGCGGGCCGCAGTGGGCGGTGACGGCGGCGCGTTTCACGCTGTCGGTGATGCGCTCGACGAGGAAGGCGATCTCGGCCAGCGCGGCCGCGTCGTAGCCCGCGATCGCGCCGCGGTTGGCCTGGCTGCGCGAGGCGGCGCCGTACTGCGACGCGACGAGGTGGCGGTCGGCGGTCTTGATGCCTTCGGCCACACCGGCACGGTGGCGTTGCAGGGCGGCTCGGTGCACGCGCAGCGCGTCGGTGTCGCGGGCGAGCATGAGCGGCAGCAGCGCGCGCGCATAGGTGTCCCACGCAGCGCGGCAGCTGGCGTCGCAGCCGATGTTTTCCCACTCGGGCTTCGGCTTGGCGACGCCCGGCTGCAGCGGCTTCTCGCGCAGCCGCGCGGCCGCCTCGTCGGCGTCGCGCCAGAGGGTCTGGTGCGACTGCCACCGCGCCGGCCGGCCCTCGGCGTAGGCACGCCCGGCCTCGGCGGCAGCGCGCACTGCCGGGGCGTCGTCCACCATGGCCTGCGCCTGGTTCTGAAAACGCGGGTCGGCGTTCAGCGGTGCGTTCATCTGCTGCGACAGCGCCATCAGCTCCTGCGGCGACATCTGGCGCATGCGCGCCTGCACCTCCTGTGCGTAGGCCGGGTCGCGCTGCATGCGGGCCATGTCGATGCCGGCACTCGCCAGGCCACGGCCCAGGTTCTCGGCGACCACGGCGCCCTGCGCCTGGTCCTGGCGGGCGGTGTCGAGCTGGATGCGCTCCATCGCCCGCTGGTGCGCGGCGATGTCGGCCTGGAGCGCCAGCAGGCCGGGGTGCAGCAGGCGGCCGTTCCGGTCGACCCAGGTGGCCGCCTCGTCGGCGCTGGCCGGCAGGTCGGGCAGCCGCGCGAACAGCGCGGCGATCGACGGCGGCGCGTCGGCCGCACGCGCGCCGCTCACGGCAAAGACGGCGGCCAGCGCGGCCACCGAGACAAGGCGAAGGGTGCGAGACATGGAAAAGGCTCCTCGGATGCTGTGCGGGCAGTGTCGCGAGCCGCCCGGCGGCCGGCATCGCCCGAAGGAGCCATGGCCCGCGGCGCGGCAGGCCAGCCGGCCTCGGCGCCGAGTGCCCCGCCCTGAATCTCAGATCAGGTGCGAAATGCCCATCGCCACCAGGCTCAGCAGCACGCTGCTCGCCACCGGCAGGAACACCTCGCGGCCGAAGAGGCGGAAGCGGAAGTCGCCGGGCAAACGCCCGAGGCCGATCTTCTCCAGCCAGCGGTGCAGGCCCTGGAAGATGAGCAGGGCCAGGAAGATGACGAGCAGCCAGCGGATCACAGGCGATGGCTCCGGTCGCCTTCGGTGAAACCGAGCGGCTGTTGCATGAACGAGGCCTCGCAGCCCCGTGCGAACGCGACCACCTTGAAGAGCTCGCCCATCTCGTGTTCGTTGAGGAGTTTCTGCGCGTGCGCGATGGTCGGCAGGTCCGCGCCTTGCAGCAGGTCCATCAGCCCGCAGTTCAGCAGGAAGCGCGCCTGCGAGGTGTAGCCCAGCACCTCCAGCCCCGCGTCCTGCGCGGCGAGCGCGATGCCGGTGAAGTTGACGTGCGCGGTGATGTCTTTCTCGCCCACGTCGACGAGCGGGTCGGTGTCGGCCTGGTGGGCGCGGTGGCACATCAGCGTGCCGCCGTGGCGCTGCGGGTGGTAGTACTCGGCCTCGGGAAAGCCGTAGTCGATGAAGAAGGCGGCACCACGCTCCAGCCGGTCGGCGAGCGTGGCGACGAAGGCCTCGGCCTGCGGGTGGATCTCGGTCACGGTGCCGGGGAGGAAGGGGCCGTCGACGGGCGGCCGGGCGTCGGTGGGCCGGTCCTGCCAAGTGAAGCCTTCGCCGTCGCCGGCCACGCCGCGTTCGGCCCACTGCCTGCCGTCGAAGTGCAGCAGCTTGACCGGCATCGCATCGAGCACCTCGTTGCCGACCACCACGCCGCTGAAACGGTCGGGCAGGGTGTCGGCCCACTGCACCCGGTCGCCGAAGGGCGCCAGGCGTTCGCGCTGGCGCTCGCGCAGGCTGCCCGAGAGGTCGACGATGGTGTAGCGCGCCACCTGCCCGCCCAGCGCGCCCAGCAACTGCTCGGCAAGGGCCCCGGAGCCGGCGCCGAACTCCCACACCTCGCGGCTGTCGCTCGCCGCCAGCCCCTCGGCGACCTGCTTCGCCAGCGTGCGGCCGAAGAGCGGCGACAGTTCGGGCGCGGTGACGAAGTCGCTGCCCGACTGCGGCAACAGGCCGAACTTGCGGCTGCCGTGCGCGTAGTAGCCGAGGCCCGGCGCGTACAGCGCCATCGCCATGAAACGGTCGAAGGGCAGCCACCCTCCCTCGCGCACGATCGCCTGGCGGATCAGGCGGACAAGGGGCGAGGCGGCGTCGACATGCATCACGGCATTGTAGGAAGCCCCTCCGCGCGTGCCCTGCGATCCCGGCTCAACCACCATTGCGCGACCACCAGATGCGGCACCCAGCACAGCCACGCGATCACCGGATACGAAATCTGGAAGGGCACCCCGGCGGCGAGGAAGAGCAGGATGTAGATGCGCAGGCTCACCGCCGCGAGCGTCAACGCATGGTTGCGCAGCATCCAACGCCGGTGCGCCACGCGCTCGCCGCGGCAGATGGCCCGGTAGCCGCGAAAGCCGGTGTAGAGCCAGGCCAGCGCAAGGCACGCAAAGCCGAGTTGCGCCACCCAGCCGCCTTGCGCCAGTCGCGACAGCAGCAGCCCCGACAGGCCGCCCACCACGATGCCCGCGACGAGGTAGACGCGGCCGACCCAGCGATGCACCTGCGGCCGCCGCGTGCGCAGCCGGGTCGAGAACTGCCAGGGTCCGAGCAGCAACGCGAGTGCGGCGGCAAAGGCATGGGTGTGGATGACGAGGGGGTTCAGGCGGTAGACCGCCTGCATCGCCTCGCCCACGTGCAGCCCCGCCGGCTGCAACGCATACGCGAGGAAGGCATAGGCCGCGACGGCGACCGCCATCACGGCGAGCAGCGCCTCCGTGCTACGGGCCGGGAGGGAGGAAACGCTCATGGCAGACCTCTCCGCGGTCAGAGCTGGAACTCGTAGCGCAGCGCCAGCATGCCGCTCGTCTGGTGCCTGCGCTGGGTGATCGGGCTGTCGGCCGCGTCGCCCTGGAGGCGGTGCGCACGCAGCACCGCGTTCAGGTGCCAGTAGCGGCTGAAGGCCATGTCGAAGTCGAGCACCAGCGAATGGCTCTTGAGGCCGGCGCCGGCATCGAAGGCGGCAAAGCCACTGGCCGCCGATTGCTGCGGCGTCACGCCGAAGTAGGCCTGCATGTGGCGCGCGCTGGCCCAGGTGAGACCCGGCGTGAGCGTGAGCGTGGCATGGCGGTGCAGCTTCCATGGCAGGGCGAGGCCCACGTCGACCAGCGTGCCGCGGTGGCTGGACACGGCCTGCCGCAGCGCGCCGGTGAGCGAGGCCGGGCCGAGCGCGAGCGAGCCCGAGGCCGAGACCAGCGCCGTCATCTCCACCTCGCCCATGCCGCGCAGGTCGGCGCTGCCGGGGCGCTGGCCGGCGGGGGTCAGCTTGCGATCGTCGTTGTCGACACGGCCGGGGTCGACGGAGAGGCCGAGGCTCGCGCTGCCCACCGGGCTCTGGAACGGCGTCCACACGAGGCCCCGGCTGCCCGCGGCCACGCTGCCGAAGGCCATGCTGCGGTAGGTGACCTCTCCGCCCAGCACCGGGCCGACGCGGGTGTCGCGGCTGCCTTCGTAGCGGGGCGCCGACGAGGCCCCCACGAGCACGCCGCCCGACCAGCCCGGCGGCGGACCCACCCAGCCCGCAGGCGGCCCCTCCTCGGCCTGGGCGTTGGGGGCGAGCGTGCTCAGGGCCAGCGCCATGGCGGCAGGAATCATCTTCACGGTTGTTTGCCTCGCAGAGTGTTGAGGCCGGCAGTGTCGAAACAGCCTGGGCCGGCCGTCTGCGCGCAAACCTCGAATGGCGCCCGGGTGGGGGCGAAGCGCCGCAAACCGGGGGCGGGCGTCGACCGCCCGCCGGATCACATCGCCTTGAAACGATGCGCGAAGAGCCGGCTCACGCCCAGCCGTGCCGTGTGGCCCCGCAGGCCGAGCCAGAGGCGGCCGTCTTCACTGCGCTCGACCTGGGCGATGCAGCGCGCCTGCACCACCAGGCTGCGGTGCACCTGCCAGAAGCGCTCGGCATCGAGCCGCAGCAGCAGGTCGCGCAGGCTCATGCGGATCAGCGCCTCGCGCTCGCGCGTGACCACGCGCAGGTACTTGTCGGCCACCTCGAAATAGAGCACGTCGTCGATGGGGATCAGGTGCGTGACGCTGCCCACCGCCGCGTTGATGAGCGAGAGCCGCGGCACCCCCGCCGCCGGCTGCAACGCCTGCGCCACGCGCTGCAGCTCGCTGCCGAGTGCCTCGCCGGTGGTCGCTTGCCCATCGAGCAGCGCCAGCCGCTCCTGCAGGCGCTGCACCGCACGCTGCAGCCGCTCGGCGCTCACCGGCTTGAGCAGGTAGTCGATCGCCCCGTGCTCGAAGGCCTGCACCGCATACTGGCCATAGGCGGTGACGAACACGAGCTGCGGCAGCGGCACGCCTTCGGGCCAGTCTTCGACGATGGCCTCGGCCGCATCCAGCCCCGAGCACGCCGGCATGTGGATGTCGAGGAAGATGACGCGCGGCAGGTGTTCGAGCGCGAGCGCGATGGCCGCAGCGCCGTTGTCGGCCACCGGCAGCAGGTCGATGCCGGGCCAGCATGCCGCAAGCTGCTGCTGCAGGCGGCGCGCGAGCACGGGCTCGTCTTCCACCACCAGGACCTGCACGGGCGCGTTCCGGGTCATGCGAGGCTCGCCTGGGGCAGCCGCACCAAGGCCTGCACGCCGTGCGGCAAGCGCTCGGCGAGGGTGAGGCTGGCCTGGTCGCCGAAGGCATACACCAGGCGCTGGCGCAGGTTGGCCAGGCCGATGCGGCCCGCGGCGAACGGGTCGTCCGTGGCCAGGCCTTGTCCGTCGTCGGCCACTTCCACCACCACCTGCCCGCCCTCGCGCCGCGCACTCACGGTGATGCTGCCGCCTTCCGCGCGGGCGTCGAGGCCATGGCGCACGGCGTTCTCGACCAGCGGCTGCAGCGTGAGCGGCGGCAGCCGGCTGGCCGCCAGCTCGGGCGGCAGGTGCAGCGAGTAGCGCAGGCGCGGCCCCATGCGGATCGCCATCAGCTTCAGGTACTGCTCCAGCAGGGTGAACTCCTGCTGCAGCGTGACGAGTGCCTGCTCGCCGGTCTGCATGCTCGCGTGCAGCAGCTCGCTCAGCGCTTCGAGCAAGAGCTGGGCGCGCGCGGGCTCGGCCTCGATCAGCGCATGCGCATTGGCCAGCGTGTTGAAGAGCATGTGCGGCTCGATCTGCTGCTGCAGCAGTTGCAGGCGGGCGCTCGCGGCACGCACGTCGGCGTTCTCCGCGCGCAGGCGCTCCGACTCGATGCGGTCGCGCTGGGTGATGAGGTGCACCGCCACCAGCGAGGCGACGATGGTGGTGAAGACCACCAGCAGCATGGCAGGTTCGAGCGCGTCGGGCAGGCCCGACGACACCCCGAGGATCGTGCCGGCGAGCAGCCGCCCCAGGCCGTGGCCGACGGGGATGGCGACCGCCGTCACCGCGGCCAGCGCCAGCAGCCTGGGCGGGCGTTGCCACCACACGGTGAGCCGCGGCCATTCGATCAAGCCGAAGATCGCGAGGCCGATGCACTGAGAGAACACGAAATGGCTGCACAGCGCCCGCAATTGCAGGCGCGAGCCCGCATCGGGCGCGAGCGCCAGCACGATGAGCCACAGCGCCACCGCGACCACGGTGTCGAGCACCAGCACGATCACCAGATCGCGCACGAACACCTGCCGGCGCGAGGCCCGTGGCGGCAGGCGCAGCAGGCTCGGGGCCGGAGCGGGGTCGTGGGAGAGGCTCATGGAGGCGGGACGCGGCGGTGGCACGCAGTCTACGCAGCCCGCATGACGCAAGCCGGCCGCGCGGCGCGAACGGCACCCGGGAGGAGGCGAACGGCGGCCCGAGGGTGCCGACGGGCGAAACACTCGCCGCCCAAGGGCCCGGCACCGGGTCGAAATAGGCCGCGCCGATACACTGTCGGCCTCTGCTGTCACCCCCGCAACACCATGTCTGACCGCCCGGTCGTGCTCGTCACCGGCGCAGCCCGCCGCCTGGGCCGCGAGATCGCGCTCGACCTGGCCGCGCACGGCTTCGATGTGGCCGTGCACTACCGCAGTTCGCGCGCCGACGCCGAAGAGACGGTGGCCCTCGCGCGCCAGCGCGGCGCCTTCGCCGACGGCGTCGCGGCCGATCTCGCCCACGAGGCAAGCTGCCGCCAGGTGGTGCCGCAGGTGCTGGCCCGCTTCGGGCGGCTCGATGCGATCGTCAACAACGCGTCGACCTTCGAGTACGACAACGCCGAGAGCTTCCACCTGGCCTCGATGGAGCGGCACTGGCGCGCCAACACCGCCCCCGCAGTGCTGCTGGCGCAGGGCCTGCACCGCCACCTGGCCGGCACTCCGCGACACGGCTGCGTGGTCAACCTGCTCGACCAGAAGCTGTGGAACCTGAACCCCGACTACTTCTCGTACACGCTGTCGAAGGCGGCGCTGCAGACGGCCACCGTGATGCTGGCGCAGGCGCTCGCGCCGGCCGTGCGGGTGTGCGGCGTGGCGCCCGGCGTGACGCTGTTGTCGGGCCCGATGACGGCCGACGAGTTCGCGGCCTCGCACCAGCTCACGCCGCTCGAGCGCTCGTCGACGCCTGAAGACATTGCGCGCACGGTGCGCTTCCTCATCGAGTCGCCGGCCATCACCGGCACCACGCTGCTGGTCGATGGCGGCCAGCACCTGCAGCCGCAGCCGCGCGATGTGATGTTCATCGCCAATCCAAACAAAGAAATCTGATATGCAAAGCCTGTTGGGCCACTCCGACCTGCGCGACTGCAGGCGCCTGTTCCTCCGCAACTACGAGGTGTGGATCAACATCGGCGTGCACGATTTCGAGAAGCGCGGCGAGCAGCGCGTGCTGATCAACGTCGACCTGTACATCCCGCTGACCGTGTCGACCCCGAAGAACGACGAGCTCGACGAAGTGGTCGACTACGACTTCATGCGCCGCAGCATCGCGGTGCGCATCAAGCAGGGCCACGTGCACCTGCAGGAAACGCTCTGCGACGACGTGTTGAAGCTGATGCTCGCGCACCCGCGCGTGAAGGCGGCGCGCGTGTCGACGGAGAAACCCGACGTCTACCCCGACTGCGATGCGGTGGGCTGCGAAGTGTTTGGAATCAAGGAAGTGATGTGATGAGTGCCGTGATCGACAGCAAGGACGAGGCCAAGCTGGCCTTCGAGATGAACAAGCTCAGCAAGCGCCTGCACCGCCAGGTGGGCCAGGCCATCACCGACTTCAACATGATCGAAGACGGCGACAAGGTGATGGTCTGCCTGTCGGGCGGGAAGGACAGCTACACGCTGCTCGACATCCTCTTGAACCTGCAGCAGCGCGCGCCGATCCGCTTCGAGCTCGTTGCCGTCAACCTCGACCAGAAGCAGCCGGGCTTTCCCGAGCACATCCTGCCCGAGTACCTCAAGGCACGCGGCGTGCCCTTCCACATCGAAAACCAGGACACGTACAGCATCGTCAAGCGCCTCATCCCCGAGGGCAAGACCATGTGCAGCCTGTGCTCGCGACTGCGCCGCGGCATCCTCTACCGCGTGGCGGGCGAGCTGGGTGCGACCAAGATCGCGCTCGGCCACCACCGCGACGACATGATCCAGACGCTCTTCATGAACATGTTCTTCGGCAGCAAGATGAAGGGCATGCCGCCGAAACTCGTGAGCGACGATGGTAAGAACATCATCATCCGCCCGCTCGCCTACGTGGCCGAGACCGACATCGAGCGCTGGTCGGCGCACCGCCAGTTCCCCATCATCCCGTGCTCGCTGTGCGGCAACCAGGAAAACCTGCAGCGCGTGCAGATCAAGGCCATGCTGCGCGACTGGGACAAGCGCTTCCCCGGCCGCATCGACAACCTCTTCACCGCCATGGGCAACATCGTGCCCTCGCACATGATGGACCGGAACCTCTACCCTTTCACCACGCTCAAAACCACCGGCGTGGCCGATCCGGGCGGCGACATCGCGTTCGACGATGACGAGTCCTGCGCCACACCGGCCGCCGCTTCCGCCATGCCCGGGGAAGCGGTCATCAAGTTCGCGGCAGATTGAGGCAGAGGACGCACCGCATGCGCATCACCTTGTTGGCAACCCTGGCGCTGGCCGCCGCCCTGGGCGGCTGCGCCAGCATGAACGCGGTGGACAGCGAGGTGACCACCTACAGCCAGTGGCCCGCCGCGCGCAAGCCTGCCGCCTTTGTCTTCGAGCGCCTGCCGTCGCAGCAGGCGCGCCCGCAGGAGCAAGCCGACCTGGAAGCCGCCGCACGGCCGGCCCTGCTGGCCGCCGGCTTCCAGGAAACCAACGACGTCAAGTCGGCCGACGTGACCGTGCAGGTGGGCGCACGCGTGTCGCGCACCGACCGCGGCTATTACGACGATCCGTTCTGGTACCGCGGCAGCCTCTTCTACTCACGCTACGGCCGGCCGTATTGGGGCCCGGGCTTCGGCATGATGGTCGACAGCCCGCGCTACGACCGCGAGGTGGCGGTGCTCATCCGCGACCGGCAGACCGCGCAGCCCCTGTACGAGGCGCGCGCCGCGAGCGACGGGCTGAGCTCTGGCGACACGCAGCTCATGGCCGCGATGTTCAAGGCTGCGCTGCTCGACTTCCCGCAGACCGGCATCAACCCGCGCCGCGTGCGCGTGCAGCTCACGCCCTGAGCCACGCGTTCACAGGCCCTTGCGCGCCTCGGCGGCAAGGGCGCGTGCGTCGTCTTCCCACCCCTTGAAGCGCTTGACCGCCGCTGCTCGCTGCTCGCGGCTGGCGCTGGCGTGGAGCTGCGCGCTCAGGCGGCAGTTGTACTGCAGCAGCTTGCGCTGGTAGTCGAGGTAGTGCGGGCGCGGCGAGCGCCGCACATGGCTCACCAGCATGCGCAGCGCCGCCAGCGTCTGATCGGGCGAGGCCTTCTCCTGCACGAGGCGGCGCAGGGTGGTCACCGCCTCCTGCTGCCGCAGCATGCGCTCCTCCAGCCACAGCTCGGGATTGAAGGGCGAGACGGCGATGCCCTGCCTCAGCATCTCCACCTGCGCGTCGTCGAGACTGCCGTAGAAGGTCTCGGCCCGGTCGACCGCACGCTTCAGCGCGGCGTCGAGCCGCTCCTGCCGGTCGGCCTGCAGGAAATCGTTGCGGAACTCGCGGTTCACCTTGGCGTACTTGCGCTCGATGTGCTGGACTTGCGCCGGCGAGAGGCCACGCACCAGCTCGACGGCCATGGGCAGGGCCTTGTCGAGCATGGGGTCCACGCGGGCCAGCGCCTCGTCGTAGGAGCGGCACACGAGCTCAGGGGTCACCGGGCCGGCGGCATGGCCCTGCAGGCGCACGAGGAACTGCGCGTAGTCTTCGAGCTGCGTCTGGCGGTGCCAGCGGAACCACCCTTCCAGCGCCTCGCGCACCTGGGGAATCTGGGTGTCGCTGAAATCGGCATAGCCGTCGAGCCACCAGTAGCTCAGCTCGGGTCCGTTGTTGTAGGCGAAGCGCACCGCGGTACACCCGGAGAGCAGGGTGGCAAGCGCAAGGCACGAACCGATAATCAGGGACTTCAGGGAATGACGCAGAAGAGGACGACGCTGCATGGCACTCGACATCGTGATCATGGCCGCGGGCAAAGGCACCCGCATGAAATCCAGCCTGCCCAAGGTGCTGCACAAGCTGGCCGGGCGGTCCCTATTGCAGCACGTGTTGGACACTGCCACACGGCTGTCGGCCGATCGCATCATCACGATCACCGGGCATGGCGCTGAAAAGGTCGAAGCGGCCGTGAGCGCCCCCCACCTGAGCTTCGTGCGACAGGAGCCGCAGCTCGGCACCGGCCATGCGGTCCAGCAGGCCGTGCCCTCGCTGCACGAGGCCGGCACCACGCTCATCCTCAACGGCGACGTGCCGCTCATCACCGAGCGCACCGCGCGGGCGCTCATCGAGGCCTGCGGCGGCACCCGGCTCGCCCTGCTCACCATCGAGCTGCCCGACCCCACCGGCTACGGCCGCATCCTGCGCGACGGTGACAACGTGCGCGCCATCGTCGAGCACAAGGACGCGAGTGCCGAGCAGCGCCAGATCCGCGAGATCTACACCGGCATGATGGCCGTGCCGACCGCCGCGCTCAAGCGCTGGCTGGCGAACCTGAACAACAACAACGTGCAGGGCGAGTACTACCTGACCGACATCGTGGCGATGGCCGTGGCCGAGGGCACGCCGGTCGTGGCGGCCCAGCCGTTGAGCGAGACCGAGGTGCTGGGCGTCAACAGCCCGGTGCAGCTCGCCGACCTGGAGCGCCGCCACCAGCGTGCTCAGGCCGAGCACCTGATGAACGACGGCGTGCGCCTGGCCGACCCGGCACGCTTCGACCTCCGAGGCGAGCTGCACTGCGGCACCGACGTCGAGATCGACATCAACTGCATCTTCGAAGGCACCGTGCACCTCGGCAGCGGCACGCGCATCGGCGCGCACTGCGTGATCCGCAATGCGCGCATCGCCGACAACGTCACGATCCACCCCTACACCCACATCGACGGCGACAAGGACGGCGCAAGCGTCGGCGCCGGCTCGCTGATCGGCCCCTTCGCCCGCCTGCGCCCCGGCGCGCAGCTCGCGGAAGAGGTGCACATCGGCAACTTCGTCGAGGTGAAGAACTCCACGCTGGCACGGGGCGCCAAGGCCAACCACCTCGCCTACCTCGGCGATGCGACGGTGGGCGAGCGGGTGAACTATGGCGCCGGCAGCATCACCGCCAACTACGACGGCGCCAACAAGCACCGCACCGTGATCGGCAACGACGTGCACGTGGGCAGCAACTGCGTGCTGGTGGCGCCGGTGACGCTGGGCGACGGGTCCACCATCGGCGGCGGCTCGACCATCAACAAGCCGGTGCCGGCCGGCCACCTGGCGGTGGCACGCGGCAAGCAGACGCTGATCGCGGGCTGGGTGCGGCCGGTGAAGAAGAAGGGCTAGACCTGCGTCGGGTGGGCCTGGCGGTCGACCCAGCGCGCGAAGTCGGCGGGCGCCAGCGGCTCGCCCAGCAGCAGGCCCTGCAGCTCGTCGCAATCGAGACGGGTCAGGAAGCCGCGCTGCGCGTCGGTCTCGACGCCTTCGGCGATCACCACCAGGCCAAGCCCCCGCGCCATTTGCACGATGGCCCGCGCAATGGCCGCCGAGTCGTTGTCGGCGGGCAGGCCCAGCACGAAGGAACGGTCGATCTTCATCTTGTCGATCGGCAGCTCCTTCAAGTGCGCGAGCGAGGAGTAGCCGGTACCGAAGTCGTCGACCGAGATGCGGATGCCCAGCGCCTTCAGCTCGGACAGCTTGCGCTTCACCTCGGGCAGGTCGTCCATCAGCATGCGCTCGGTGAGCTCGAGCTCGAGCAGCTCGCCGGCCACGCCTTCCTCGGCCAGCAGTTGTTCGATGAGCGCGGTGAAGCCGCTGGTCTGGAACTGCACCGTCGACAGGTTGACCGCCACCGGCACGCACAGGCCGGCCTCGTGCCAGCGGCGCGCACAGCGCATCGCTTCGCGCAGCACCCACTGCCCGATGGGCAGCATGAGCCGCTGCTGCTCGGCCAGGGGAATGAACACGTCGGGCATCAGGAGCCCGCGCTCGGGGTGGTTCCAGCGGATCAGCGCCTCGGCGCCGACCAGCACGCCGTCGCGCGCCCGCACCTGCGGCTGGAAGTGCAGCACGAACTCCCCGCGCGTGAGTGCCTGCGACATCTGGCTTTCCAGCACCAGCGCGTCGTAGGCGGTGCTCGCCATCGCCGGCGTGAAGAACTGGTAGTTGGCCCGCCCGCGCGACTTGGCAAGGTACATGGCCGTGTCGGCGTGCTTGATGAGGTCGTCGGCCGTCTCGCCGTCGTGCGGGAACATCGAGATGCCGATCGAGGGCGTGACGGAGATCAGGCGCCCGTCGGCGTTCACCGGCACCTCGATGCGCGCGAGCAGCTTGTGCGCGACCTCCTCCACGTCCATGCGCTGCAGCGTGCGCGGCAGCAGCACGATGAACTCGTCGCCGCCGAAACGTGCCACCACGTCGGTGCCGCGCAGGCTCTCGGTGATGCGGCGGGCGATGGTCTGCAGGAGCGTGTCGCCGACCAGGTGGCCGAGCGAATCGTTGACACGCTTGAAGTGGTCGAGGTCGATGAAGAGCAGCGCCACCTGCGAGTCGTCGCGGCGCGCCGCGGCGATCATGTGGCCCAGGTGCTCCATCAGGCTCAGGCGGTTGGGCAGGCCGGTGAGCGAGTCGTTGTGCGCGAGGCGGCGGATGTGCTCCTGCGCGGCATGGCGGTCGCGGATGTCGCGCACGATGCTCATGCGCAGGCGCTCGCCGTGACGCTCGATGCTGCGCACGATGAACTCGACCGGAATGCGGCGGCCGTCGCGGTGCAGTACCACGCTTTCGTAGGCGACCTCGCCGTGCGCCTCCATCACGGCCGACACCTTGGCGATCTGGTCGGAGGGCAGGAAGTCGAACACGTGCCGACCGAGGATCTCGTCCAGCTCGTAGCCCACGAGCTCGCACAGCGGCTCGTTGGCGTCGGTCAGGTAGCCGTCCTTGTGGAACAGGATGCCCTCCACGCTTGCCTGCATGAACTTGCCCAGGCGCTCTTCGGATTCACGCACGGCCTGTTCGGCCAGGCGGTGCTTGGTGATGTCGGTCACCAGCACGAAGGCGGCGACCAGCGTGCCGTCGGCTGCGATGTGGGGGATGAGGTTGACCTCCAGCCAGTGGCGCTTGCCTTCGGGCGTGCGCAGCTCGCGCTCGTAGGCGGCGGGCTTGTGCTCGCGCAGCAGGAAGTCGACGTAGGGCTGGATCACCTCGGCCGCCGCCTCGCCCACGATCTCGGCGAAGGTGCGCCCGATCACGGAGCGTTCGTCGAAGCCGAAGGTCTGGGCGTAGAGCTTGTTGGCGTAGAGGCAGCGGAAGCCCGTCGCCTCGAAGTAGGAGATCAGCACCGGCACGTTGTCGGCCAGCAGCTGGAACTGTTCGGCCCGCGAGCGCGAGGCGATCTCGGCGCGGCGGCTGTCGCTCACGTCGTGCAGCACGCAGGCGTAGCACCCCTGCCCGTCGAGCCAGCTCACCTGCAGGTCGAGCCAGGCCTCGCCGAAGCGCTGGTTGCCGCTGAGGGGCATGCGCACGCTCAGGCGGAAGTCGCGCCGCGCGGCGAGCTGCGTGGTGAGGGCCACGCCCGAATCGGCGCTCAGCAGCGCCGGCAGCGACACCGAGGCGCCGCCTGACCCCATCTGCTCATGGAAGCCGCGGTTGGCGTGCAGCACCGTGCCGTCGGGTGCGACCCAGGCCAGCATGCAAGGCAGGCTGTCTGCGTCGGGCAGGTCGCTGTCGCGCAGGAACGGGCGTAGGGTCATGGCGGGCCATGATAGCCCTGCACTTCTCGATTTCAGCTCCTGGCAGACGCTCAGGCCAGGGGGTGCGGCCCGGTCAGGACGCCGCGGTCGCGCCCGACAGCACCTCGCGCGCCAGGCAGAGATCGTCCCAGGACTTGCCCTTGTCCTCCGGGTTGCGCAGCAGGTAGGCCGGGTGGTAGGTCACGATCAAGGGCACGCCCTGGTACTGGTGGACGCGGCCGCGCAGGCGGCCGATGGGCTCGTCGCTGCGCAGCAGGCTTTGCACCGCGAAGCGCCCCATCGCGAGGATGACGCGCGGCTGCACCAGGGCGATCTGGCGGATCAGGAAGGGCTCGCACTGCGCGAGCTCGGCGGGCTCCGGGTTGCGGTTGCCGGGCGGACGGCACTTCACCGTGTTGGCGATGTAGACCTGCTGGGCCGCCGGCGCCTCACCGCGGGTCAGGCCCACGGCGCGCAGCATGTTGTCGAGCAGTTGGCCCGACTTGCCGACGAAGGGCTCGCCCTGGCGGTCTTCCTGCTCGCCCGGCGCTTCGCCGACGATCATCCAGTGGGCACGTTCGTGACCGACGCCGAAGACGGTGTTGGTGCGACCTGCGCACAGCTTGCAGGCGGTGCAGCCCGCCACGGCCGCGCGCAGCGCGGGCCAGTCCAGGCTGTCGACACCCGTCGCGCGCGAACCCGGCACGGCCTTCGCCACCGATGGCGCCAGCACGGACGCTGGCCCACGGGGCTCGGTGGCGGCGACAGGCGCGGCCGTCGCAGGTGTGTCGGGCACGGCCGTGGCCACAGCCTCCTCGCGGCTCCAGACCCGGATGCCCATCCCGGCCAGCATGGCCGCCTGGCGCTCAGTCCACCCCATGCGCAGGCTCCAGGGCAAGGCTCATGACGATGGCGTTCTCGCGCCCGTTCGGGTGGTGTTCGTCGCGCGCGGCCGGGTAGTAGCCGCGGCGCAGGCCGACGTGGTGGAAGCCGTAGCGCTCGTAGACGGATCGCGCGCGCAGGTTGCTGCCCCGCACTTCGAGCCAGATCTGCCGGGCGTCGCGCAGGCGCGCCAGGGCGCAGAGCTCGTCGAGCATGAAACGCGCATGGCCGTGGCGCTGCACCGCGGGGGCCACGGTGATGTTGAGCAGGTGCAACTCGTCCACGCCTTCCATGGCGATGAAGTAGCCGAGCAGTTCGCCATGCGCCCCGTGCAGCACCTGCGCCGCATAGCCGGCGGCGAGCGAGTCGATGAAATTGCCGCGCGTCCAGGGGAAGTCGTAGGCCTGGTGCTCGATCGCGAGCACGGCATCGAGCTGCTGCACGGTCATGGGCACGAGCAGGCGCTCGTCGCGCAGGACGGCGCTCACTGGACTGCCCTCCGCGCAGAGCGCTCCGGGATTCGCGCTTGGGAGCGGCCCGGCGCGCTCATGCGGCCGCTTCCTTCGCCGCGCGTGCCGCCTCGCGCTCCACCGTGGTCAAGGCAACCTTGTCGCGCAGGTACACGGGCAAGGCCTGCGCCGCCTCGACCGTGCGGCCTTCGGCGAACTGCCGGGCCGCCACCTCGACCAGCGCCTGCGCGCGCGACCGCTCCCGGGCCACCGTGACGGCAGGGCCGAGCGCGAGCCGGTCGCCGAAGGCCTCGACTGCGGACCCGGCCACGAGCGCCGGCGCGGCCGCCTGCCACCGCGCGTTCAGGGCGTCGACGCCGTAGAGCGCCGGCGGCGAGGCGACCGACCAGCGTCCGGCGTGCCAGCGGTAGGCGCCGGCGTAGACCTCGTCCATGCGCGCATCCATCGCGACCCACACCTGCGCGGGCGCTGCATCGCCGAGCTGCAGGCGGGCGTCGTGCGCGACGATGAGCAGGCTGTCGACCGGCACCACCGGCTTGCCGGCGCCGAAGGCCAGGCCCTGCACCACCGAGCAGGCGGTGCGCAGGCCGGTGAAGGCGCCCGGGCCGCAGCCGAAGGCGATGGCGTCGAGGTCGGCCAGCGCCACGCCGGCTTCGGCCAGCAGCGCGAGCAGATCGGGCACCAGCCGCGCCGAAGCCTGTGCACCACCGGCGGCATCACGCGCCTGCACCCCGTGCGGCGTGAGCAGGGCCATGCTCATCACGTCGGTCGAGGTGTCAAAAGCCAGCAGGCGGATCATGGCGGAAGTCTACCGGGCGGTCCTGCCGTCACAGGTCGCGTGCGATCATCTCCCCATGCTGATACGCGACATCGCGCGCGGCCTGGCCGCCGCCGGCCTGATCTCCCTTGCCTTCCAGGCCGCCGCCAGCAGCCCGGCCGGCCTGCCCCCCGAGGTCGACACCGCACTGCAGCGCGCCGGCGTCCCGCGCGACGCGATGGTGGCGGTGATTCAGGAGGTCGGCGCTTCCGAGCCGCGACTGGCATGGCAGACGCAACTGCCCGTGAACCCGGCGTCGCTGATGAAGCTCGTGACGACCGCCGCCGCGCTCGACCTGCTCGGACCGGCGTGGACGTGGAGCACGCCGGTGTGGATCCAGGGCACGACCCTCAACGGCGTGCTCGACGGCAACGTCGTCATCAAGGGCAGCGGCGATCCGAAGTTCGTGCAGGAACGCCTGTGGCAGACCTTGCGCCGCCTGCAGCAGCTCGGCGTGCGCGAGATCCGCGGCGACATCCTCCTC
>DASWSY010000133.1:0-1695 GCA_036402415.1 Rhizobacter sp.
GCGCACGGGGTGGTGGGGCCGGCTGGCGGTATGGCGCGCACTCACCGGCGTGGCCTCGACGATCGCGCTCGCGCTGGCGGTGCTGCTCGCCGTGCCGGAGCCGGCGCAGCCGCCCATCGTCGTCGTGCTGTCGGCGGCCGGCGCGGCGCCGGGTGCGGGCGGGGTGGTGCCGGCGTCGTTCGTGGCCAGCATCAGCGCCGACGGGCGTGCGATGGTGACCCGGCCGGTGCAGCAGGTCTCGCTGCAGGCCGACCGGGCCCTGGAGCTGTGGGCGGTGCCGCCCGAAGGGGCGCCGCGCTCGCTGGGCCTGATCTCGGCCCAAGGGGCGACCGTGGTGCAGCGCGGGCGTGTGCTCGACAACACCGCGGCGCTTGCGGTGAGCCTGGAGCCGCCCGGCGGCTCGCCCACCGGCGCGCCCACCGGGCCCATCCTCTACATCGGCAAGCTGACGTCGTGAGCGGCCGGGGGTGACGCGTCGGGCAGCGTCACGCTGAAGGTCGAGCCCTTGTCCAGCACGCTGTTGACGTCGATGCGGCCGTGCATCAGGGTGACGAGGCCCCGCGTGATCGCGAGGCCGATGCCCGTGCCCTCGATGGCGCTTCGGCGATGGCCGAGCCGGTTGAAGGGCTCGAAGAGGCTCGGCAGGTGGGCCGGTGCAATGCCCACGCCGGTGTCGATCACGCGCAGCACCGCCATCCGGCCGTCCGCGTGGTGTGCCTCCAGCCGCACCTCGCCGCCGCGCCGGTTGTACTTGATTGCGTTGCTGAGCAGGTTGATCACCACCTGGCGCAGCCGTGTCGGATCGGCGCGCACGAGCAGGGCATCGTCGACGCGGCCCCAGTGCAGGCTCACGCCGGCGGCCAGGGCGGCCGGGTGCAGCATGTTGGCGCACTCGCGCAGCAGCTCGGGCAGCGCCACGTCGGCCAGCTCGATCGCAAGCTGTCCGGCCTCGATGCGCGAGTGGTCGAGCAGGTCGTTGATCATGCGCAGCAGGTGCTCGCCCGAGTCCCGCACCAGGCCCAGGCGGTGGCGCTGGCCCGGCGTGAGCGGCTCGGCCTGGTCGAGTTCCATGAGCTGCGAGAAGCCCAGCACCGCATTGAGCGGCGTGCGCAGCTCGTGGCTCATGCGCGAGAGGAATTCGGTCTTGGCACGGTTGGCCGCCTCGGCAGCGGCGGCGAGCTCGCGTGCCCGCTCGAGTTCGCGGTACTCCGTGATGTCTTCGAGGTAGCCGTGCCACACGATCGAGCCGTCGGCCTCGGCACGCGGGGACGACACGCCGAGCATCCAGCGCTGGTGCCCGTCGGGGTGCAGGTAACGGAACTCGATGCGGCGCGCCGCCTGGCTGTGGGTCCAGTCTTCCAGCATCCGGTTGGTGCGCTGGCGGTCGGCCGGGTCGATGCGGCTGAAGAGCAGACCGGCGTTGTGCATCAGCGCCTGCGGGTCGAGGCCCAGCACGTCGCGGCAGCGTTCGCTGACGTAGGGAAAGACGCCGTGGCCATTGCGCGGCAGGCGGAACTGGTACAGCAGGCCGGGCACGTGGCGGGTGATCTGGCGCAGGCGCTCGTCGCGCTCGGCGGCCTCGTGCTCGGCCTGTTTGCGCAGCGTGACGTCGGTGAGCGTGCCCACCATGCGGCGCGGCGAGCCATCGGGCGACCATTCGACGATGCGCCCGCGCTCGGCCAGCCAGCGCCAGGA
>DASWSY010000134.1:0-7203 GCA_036402415.1 Rhizobacter sp.
GCGCTGCACGGCGTCCTTCATTTCCTGCTTGCTGTAGCCGGCCAGGCGCAGGCCGAAGGCCATGTTCTCGGCCACGCTCATGTGCGGGTAGAGCGCGTAGCTCTGGAACACCATCGCGATGCCACGCTCGGCGGGCGGCACGTCGTTGACCAGGGTGTCGCCGATGTACAGCTCGCCGGCGGTGATCTCCTCCAGACCGGCGATGCAGCGCAGGAGCGTCGACTTGCCACAGCCCGAAGGGCCGACGAACACGAGGAATTCGCCGTCCTTCACCTCGAGGTCGATGCCGTGCAGCATCTCGACCTCGCCGTAGGACTTGCGCAACCCGTTGAGCGTGAGTGTGGCCATGGGTGCGACTGTCTCAGAGGCAGTGCTGCCCGTAGAAAAAGCCATGCGCCGGCAGGGTGATGCGCTCGCCCTCGAGTCCACCTTCGAGGTGCTCGTCCACCCGCGTGAGGATCTGGCGCAGCCCCCCGGCCGGCGTGTCGATCTCGACCGGCGTGCGGCCGAGGTTGAAGACGCACAGCAGCTCGGGCCCGTCGTCCGGCGTGCGGTAGAAGGCCAGCACCGGCTCGGCGACGTCGATGAAGCGGATGCCGCCGCGCAGCAGCCGGCCCTGCGTCTTGCGCCAGACGAGGAAGCGACGCATGAAATGCAGCGGCGACGTGGCATCGGCTTCGCTGGCATCGACCGCACGTGACACATGCTCGGCCGGCACCGGCAGCCAGGGCTCGACCTCGCGACCACCGCTGAAGCCGGCATGCACCTGCTCGCGCGCCCAGGGCATCGGCGTGCGGCAGCCGTCTCGGCCCTTGAACTCGGGCCAGAAGGTGATGCCGTACGGGTCCTGGATCTTGTCGAAGGGAATCTCGGCCTCGGTGAGCGCGAGCTCGTCGCCCTGCCACCAGCACACGCTGCCGCGCAGCGAGGCCAGCATGGCCAGTGCCACCTTGGTGTAGTCGGCCGTCGCGCCCACGCCGCCCCAGCGGCTGAGGAAACGCGGCACGTCGTGGTTGCCGATGGACCAGCTCGTCCAGCCGTCGGCGATCTGGGCTTCGAGCTCCTCGACCTGGCGGCGGATGTACGAGGCGCTGTTCTCGGCGGCCAGCAGGTTGAAGCTGTAGGCCATGTGCAGCTTGTCGCCTCCGCAGGTGTAGGCGGCCATGGTCTTGATGGAGTCGTCGTCGCCGATCTCGCCCACGCTCGCGGCGCCGTACTCGTCGAGCAGCGTGCGGATCTTCTGCAGGAAGCCGATGTTCTCGGGCTGGGTCTTGTCGTAGAGGTGGCGCTGGAAGCTGTAGGGGTTGGAGGCCGGCACCGACAGCGTGTCGGCACGTTCGGCGGGCGGGTTGTCGCGCAGCTTCAGGTCGTGGAAATGGAAGATGCAGGCGTCGAAGCGGAAGCCGTCCACGCCACGGTCGAGCCAGAAGCGCAGGTCGTCGAGCAGTTGCTGCTGCACCTCGGGGTTGTGGAAGTTGAGGTCGGGCTGGCTCGCGAGGAAGTTGTGCAGGTAGTACTGGCGACGGCGTGTGTCCCACTGCCAGGCCGAGCCGCCGAAGATGCTGAGCCAGTTGTTGGGTGGCGTGCCGTCGGCCTTGGGGTCGGCCCACACGTACCAGTCGGCACGGGCGTTGTCGCGGCTCGCGCGGCTCTGCATGAACCACGCGTGCTGGTCGGAGGTGTGCGAGAGCACCTGGTCGACGATCACCTTGAGGCCCAGTGCATGGGCGCGCGCCACGAAGGTGTCGAAGTCCTGCAGCGTGCCGAAGAGCGGGTCGACGTCGCGGTAGTCGCTGACGTCGTACCCGAAGTCCTTCATCGGCGAGCGGAAGAAGGGCGACACCCAGACGGCGTCGACACCCAGGCTCGCCACGTAGGGCAGACGCTCGACCATGCCGGCGAAGTCCCCCACACCGTCGCCATTGGCGTCGGCAAAGCTGCGGGGGTAGATCTGGTAGATCACCGCGCCGCGCCACCAGTCACGGTCGGCGGCGGCCGGGGCCAGCACGGTCTGGGGCTCGCTCTTCATGCGGATTCTCAGGACGACTTCTTATGATCTTGAACGATTCAGATGCAGCGCGATTGACGTAACGCGATTACATCCAGCGGGTGCCCAACTGCAGGCTGGACGCGACTTTAGTGGCGCTTCTGAATCGAGAAAGAGCGGGCTAACCCTAGGTCTCGGGGATGTACCTGAGGTACGGGTTTCAGGTGTCGCGCGGCACGAGCGTCAGCGGCAGCACCACCGACGGTTCGTCATCGAGCACCACGCGCACGGCACTTTCGCCCTTTGCGACGCCGTCCTGCCGCACGGTGGTGAGGCCGGCCGCGGCGGCCGCGGGAATGTCGTCGAAGCCGACCACCGACACCAGCTCCACCTTGGGCCAGGTGCGCATCGCGCCCATCGCCGCGAGTGCGATGCGGTCGCTCATCGCCACCACCGCGATGCGCTTGTGCTTGCTGAGTCGCGCACGCTCCTGTTCCACGGCGCGCAGCGCCGCGGCCTCGGGGTCGCCGTCGTCGACGATGTGCCAGACGATGCGCGAGGCATCGAAGCCCGCACGGCGCGCGGCCTGCGCATAGCCCGCCACACGCTCGCAGGCGTTGAAGGGGCTGCGCGGTGCGCGTGCGGCTTGCGCGCGCCGCATCGGTTCTTCGGCGACGAAGAAGCACAGCACCAGCACCACGTCGGGTTTGGCCTTCAAGGCATGCGCCATCGCGAGCTCGCCGCCGCGGCGGTCGTCGAGGCAGACCGACGCAGCGCCCGGCACCATGGTGTCGACGACCACCAGCGGCAGCGGCGCCGCCCGCACCATGGAGGCGAACTCGGGCGCCACCTCGGCGTGGAAGATCAGCGCGTCGGCGGTGGTCTTGAAGGCGACGTCGAGCGTGGGCTCGATCTGGCGCGAGAACATCGGGATGAGCTGCAGCGTGAGACCGCGCTGCTGCAACTGCCGCGCCACGCCGCGCATGAAGTCGAGCGTGAGCGGGTCGTTGAAGGCGTAGGGCAGGTCATGGTGGAACACCAGCGCCACCTCGCGCAGCTCCTTGCGGCGCAGCGCACGGGCCTTCGGGTCGGGGCCGAAGTAGCCGAGCTCGCGTGCGGTCGAGAGGATGGTCTCGCGCAGCTCCTTCGAGAGTTGCTCCGGCCGGTTGAAGGCATTCGAGACGGTGGTGCGGCTGATGCCCAGCCTGGCGGCCACGTCGGCGAGCGTCAGGCGCACCCGGCCGCTGCGGGCTCCGGTGTGCGAGGAAGAGGTCTCGTCGGTGGCCATCGGGGTGTTGAAAGGTCGCGGGGACTATAGCCGGCGAAAAGCCCGCGTGATTCGCGATACATGCCGGTTACGGCATCGCGGCTGCTGCAAACGGGATTGGACGCGGGCGCTATCGCTCCCTATCCTGCGCGGCTCACCAGAATCATGCAGGAGACCCAGATGCAGTACCGCCCCCTTGGCCGCACCGGCTGGAACGTGTCGACCGTGAGCTTCGGAGCCTGGGCCATCGGTGGCACCTGGGGCGCCGTCGACGACGACGCCTCGATGAAGGCGCTGCACCGTGCGCTCGACCTCGGCATCAACTTCTTCGACACTGCCGACGTCTACGGCGACGGCCACAGCGAGCGCCTGATCGCACGCCTGCGCCGCGAGCGCTCGGAGCCGTTCTACGTCGCCACCAAGGCCGGGCGCCGCCTGTCGCCGCACACCGCCGACGGCTACGACAAGGCCAATCTCACCGCCTTCGTCGAGCGCAGCCTGAAGAACCTGGAGGTCGAGGCGATCGACCTGCTGCAGCTCCACTGCCCGCCGGTCGAGGTGCTGTACCGGCCCGAGGTCTTCGAGGTGCTCGACGGCCTGGTCCAGGCCGGCAAGCTGCGCCACTACGGCGTGAGCGTCGAGAAGGTGGAAGAGGGGCTCAAGGCCATCGAGTACCCCGGCGTGCAATCCATCCAGATCATCTACAACATCTTCCGCCAGCGCCCGGCCGACCTCTTCTTCGGCGAGGCGCAACGGCGCGGCGTGGGCATCCTCGCGCGGCTGCCGCTGTCGTCGGGCCTGCTCACCGGCAAGCTCACGCGCGAGTCGACCTTCGCGCAGGACGACCACCGCCACTTCAACCGCGAAGGCGCGGCCTTCGACAAGGGCGAGACCTTCTCCGGCCTCGACTACGAGCTCGGCCTGCAGGCGGTGGAGGCACTGCGCCCGCTCGTGCCGGCCGGCCAGACGCTCGCGCAGTTCGCGCTGCGCTGGATCCAGATGCACCCGGCGGTGACCTGCAGCATCCCGGGTGGACGCAGCACGAAGCAGGTGGAAGACAACGCCGCCGCGGCCGACCTGCCGCCCATTCCCGCCGAGACGATGGCGGCGGTGCAGGCGGTCTACGAGCGATTCGCCAAGGCGCACGTGCACCAGCGCTGGTGAGCGCAGTCAGGAGATCGCGGGGCCGTCAATGCCCGCTTCCTCTCTGAGGCCGTCTCCCGGGTGCCGCTAGAGTGCCGTCTGCCATGGGCTCGCCCATGGCAGACGAGCGGGGCCGTTGAAGCCCCGTCAACCAAACCCGAGGGAATGCAGTCACGGAGGAGGAGCCGCACGCGTGCGGCAGGCCTGGTGGCGCACCGGCTCTCCGTATTCGACAGCGCCACCATGAAGAAGTCTCCCGTTCCGTTGCTTTCCTTGAGCGTCGCCGTCCTGGCGTTGACCGCCGGCTGCGGCGGGGGCGGCGGCGGCGGTTCACCAGCCCCCGCGCCGGCTCCTGCGGCTGGCCCGCAGCAACTCACCTGCGCCGATTTCGGCACCGTCGAGGTGGCCGCGCTCGGCCGCCTCACCAACAACACCTGGAACAAGGCCGCGGCCGGCAGCTACGCCTCGACCCAGTGCCTGATGTCGCGGCCCCAGGGCGCGGCCACGCAATACGGCTGGTCCTGGAACTGGCCAGCAAACGGCACGACCGTCTATGCCTATCCGGAGGTGATCCTCGGGTGGAAGCCATGGGACGGCGGGACCTCCAACACGCCGCTGCTGCCGGCCCGCATCGGCACGCTGCAGAACTTCACCTGGGCCTACGACGTGGACGTGAGCACGAGCGGCCGGCACAACCTGTCGACCTCGATGTGGATCACCCGCACCGGCGCGACGCCCACGGGGATCAACCCGCAGGACATCGCCAACGAATTCATGATCTGGACGGCCGGCAACGGCTTCCAGCCCGGCGGCAGCCACGTCGCCACCGTCACGCTCGGCAATCACAGCTTCGAAGTCTGGTACGCGCAGGACTGGGGCGACCTGTCGGGCGCGAACCCCAACCGCTGGAGCTACGTCGCCTACCGCGCCATCACCTCCACCACCGCGACCACGCTCGACATCAAGGCCATCCTCGACGACGCGGTCGCGCGCGGATACGTCGACCCGCAGCACCACGTGTCCAACATCGAGCTGGGCAACGAGGTGATGTCGGGCTCCGGCGAGGCCTGGATCAACTCGGTTTCGCTCGCGGTGCAGTGAGGCCGCGGCGCGGGCCGGGTGCGAAAATCCCGGCAATCCACCATCCCACCCAACACCACCTGTGAACACCACCATGAGCAAGCATTCCCCGGACATGTCCATCCGCCTGATCGCCGTGGCTGCCGCCACCCTGTTGGCGCTGCCCGCCACCGCAGCCGACAAGGTCAAGGTCGGCCTGCTGAGCACGCTCTCCGGGGCAGGCTCGGGCCTGGGCGTGGACATCCGCGACGGCTTCCAGCTCGCGGTGAAGCATTCCGGCGGCAAGCTCGGCGGCCTGCCCGCCGAGGTGATCGTGGCCGACGACCAGATGAGCCCCGACGCCGCCAAGCAGACGGCCGACCGCCTGCTCAAGCGCGACAAGGTCGACTTCATGACCGGCATCGTGTTCTCGAACATCATGCTGGCCGTCGCGCCGCCGGTGTTCCAGTCGCGCACCTTCTACATCAGCGCCAACGCCGGCCCCTCGCAGCTCGCCGGTGCGCAGTGCAACCCGTATTTCTTCAGTGCCTCGTACCAGAACGACAACATGCACGAGGCCGTGGGCAAGACGGTGCAGGCGCGCGGCGTGAAGAAGATCGCGCTGCTCGCGCCCAACTACCCCGCGGGCAAGGATGCGCTGGCCGGCTTCAAGCGCTTCTACAAGGGCGAGATCGCGCTCGAGACCTACACGCCGCTCAACCAGCTCGACTACGGCGCCGAGCTGTCGCAGATCCGCGCCTCGGGCGCCGATGCGGTGTATGTGTTCCTGCCGGGCGGCCTGGGCATCAACTTCATCAAGCAGTTCACCGGCACCGGCCTCAACAAGGAGATGAAGCTCTTCGCGCCCGGCTTCTCGGCCGACGAAGACGTGATCCGCGCGGTGGGCGAGCCGATGCTCGGCATCTTCAACAGCTCGCAATGGGCGCACGACATGGACAACGCGGCCAACAAGCGCTTCGTCGCCGACTTCCAGAAGGAATATGGCCGCCTGCCCACGCTGTATGCCGCGCAGGGCTATGACGCCGCGCGCCTGATCGACGGCGCGGTCAAGACCGTGGGCGGCAAGATCGAGGACAAGGCCGCGTTGCGCCGCGCACTCGAAGCCGCGAAATTCGAATCGGTGCGCGGCGAGTTCAAGTTCAACACCAACCACTTCCCGGTGCAGGACTACTACCTGCGCGAAGTGGTGAAGGACGCCCAGGGCCGGGTCACCAACAAGACGGTGGGCAAGGTGTTCGACAACCATGCCGACGCCTACGCCGGCGAATGCAAGATGCCCGCTGAAACCCCGTGAGCGTGCAGGGCCGCTCCCAAGCGCTCACCCCGGAGCGCGCAGCGCGGAGGGTTCCCCAATGACCGGCATCCTGCTGCTGGAGCAGGCCTTGAACGGCCTGCAGTTCGGGTTGATGCTGTTCCTGCTGGCGGCCGGGCTCACGCTCGTGTTCGGCATCATGGACATGATCAACCTGGCGCACGGCTCGCTGTACATGATCGGCGCCTATCTCATCGCGTCGATCGCCGCCGCTTCCGGCTCCTTCTGGCTGGGGCTCGCGGGCGGTGTGGCGGCCACGGCGGCCATCGGCGTGCTGCTCGAACTCACCGTGCTGCGCCGGCTCTACGAGCGCGACCACCTCTCGCAGGTGCTGGGCACCTTCGCCATCCTGCTGATGGCGAACGAGGCGGTGCGCATGGTGTGGGGCTCGCAGCCGGTGCCGATGGCGATGCC
>DASWSY010000135.1:0-1693 GCA_036402415.1 Rhizobacter sp.
CTCAGCCGGCGCGCTCTTGTTTTCCAGCCACGCATAAGAAAAGCCCGCGACCATTTCTGGTGGCGGGCTCGGCTTCCGGGCATGGGGGCTCACCGCTCGAAGCGGCTGCGGCCATGACGGTTTTGCTCTGTGCTGGGTGACGGGTTCCCGGGGATCCGCCCAATCGTGCGGTCGGTTTTGCTACAGAGAAGGCCTCTAGTGTAGGCGAGTCGTACGACACCGGTGTGACGAATAGCCTGGGAAAACCGGGTCTATTGACGGCCCTCAAGCCGGCCAGCGCACCACCGCTTCGAGGCCCGGCGCTGCGTTGCGCAGCAGCAGCGAGCCGCCGTGCGACTGCGCGACCAGCCGGCACAGGTACAGGCCAAGGCCCACGCCACCGGCGGCGCGGGTGCGCGCCACGTCCGGCCGGTAGAAGGGCTCCGCCAGGCGCGCGAGCTGGTCCTCGGGCACGCCTGGGCCGTGGTCGCGCACGGTGAGCACCACCGCATCGCCGTCGGCATGCGTGCTGACGAGCACTGGGCGACCGTCGGCTGCGCCGTGGCGCAGGGCGTTGTCGACGAGGTTGCGCACCAGCATCGTGGCGCGTGGGCGGTCGAGCGCCAGCGCCGGCAGCTCCTCGGCCAGCGAAAGCTGCAGCGGCTGCCCTTCGAAGCCCGCCGCCACCTCCCGCACCAGGGTGTTGAAGTCGGTCGGGGTGCGCTGCAGCGCGGCCGGGCCGGCGGCGAGGCGCTCGCCTTCGAGCAGATCGGTGATCAGCTCGCCCATCAGCGTGAGGTCGCGCAGCAGCGCGGCGCGCTCCGGCGTGTCGCCCGAGAGTTCGGCGTTGAGCCGCGCCCGCGTGAGCGGCGAGCGCAACTCGTGGCTGATGGCCAGCAGCAAGGCGCGCTGGCTGCGCAGCATGCCCTGCAGGCCGGTGGCCATGTCGTTGACCTGCTGGGCCAGGTCGCCGAGCTCGTCGCGGCGGCGGATCGGAATGGGGGCGCTGAAGTCGCCTTCGCCATAACGCTGTGTGCCCTGGCGGATGTCGTCGAGCGGACGGAACAGGCGGCGCACCGTCGCGTAGGCGAGCAGCGTGAGCAGCAGCAGGCCGAAGAGCGGCACCAGGGCCCGCACCGGGTGCCGCTCGTGCCACACGTTGCGGCCCAGGCCGAAGGTGATGCGGTGGCCGTCGGCGGTCTGCCGGGTGAGCAGGCCCTGGCCCCAGTCGTCGTCCTTGCGCTTGTGCTGCCACTCGGCGTATTTCTCCGGGTGCGAATCCCAGCGCAACGCCGGCCCCTCGATGCGCACGGAGATCGGGAGCCGGTCGACCAGCCCCTGCGCCCGTGCCGGGTCGGGCGGCGAGCCGATCTCGGCCGCGAGGCGGTCGACATAGTCGGCCAGCAGCGGCTTGACGAAGTATTCGAAGCCCCCCGACAGCGCCGAGCGCGTGCCGCCCATGAAGACCACCACCGTGCCGGCCGCCAGCACGAGGAAGAGCGCCACCAGGCGCCACTTGAGCGAATGCCGGAAACGCTCGTGCCAGCGCCGGTGCGGCGGCATCGGCCGATGGCCTTTCACGGCTGCGGCACCCCGGCAAAGGTGTAGCCGGCGTTGCGCAGCGTCTTGATGACTGGCAGCGGCTCGAGCTTCCGGCGCAGCCGGCTCACAAGGATGTCGCCGGCGCGGGTGTAGAGATCGGCCTCGCGGCCGC
>DASWSY010000136.1:0-3607 GCA_036402415.1 Rhizobacter sp.
TCCTGCGCCCGTTCAGGCGGGCCGATTTCATCGCGCCAGAGGGCCACCCCTACAGCCACGTGCACGAGTCGAAGGAATACCGGCAGCTCGCCGCGTCGCGCGGCTATCCGAAGGTGGAGGAAGACTTCCGACGCGAGAGCGCGCAGATGAAGGCGATCTTTGGCCGCACCGGTCCCGACTACGACTTCGGCCCGACGCCCGTGCCCTGGTCGGCCAAGGTGTGGAGCGACCTGTACGAGCAGCGCCTCGCCCCGAAAAACCAGACGCTGTGGGACGCCATCGAGCAGATGCCCTCCGAGTTGCGCTGGTACGGCGAATCGCTGCTGGCCTACAGGAGCATTCCGCTCGCGCCCATCGAGCCGCTCTTTCGTGTCTACCACCACGACTGGCATTTCAACGCGCTGAGGCGCCAGGGCGAGACCGAGGCCAACCTCGTGGAGCGCTTCATCGGCGCCGTCTACCAGTCGAACTGGCAGTACGAGATGGACGAGGTCGGCGCCCGCAGCGCGGGGTCGCGCGCGGTGCGGCGCGTCAAGCGCTGGCTGAGGCAATTCCGCCGCTGAGAGCCCACCCGCGCCAGAGGCGAAAATACCGCCTTCGCTTTCCCGATCCCCTTCATGCCCATTGCTCGCACCACCAGCGGTCAGCAGTTCGACGTCACCGACGGCGAAAGCCTGCTCGACGCCGCCCTGCGCGCCCATGTGACGCTCGCCTACAGCTGCCGCACCGGCCGCTGCAGCAGTTGCAAGGGCAAGGTGAGGAGCGGAACCACCCACGCCCTGCACGAAGAGCTGGGCCTGACACCCGAGGAGCGTGAGCAAGGTTTCGTGCTCACCTGCGTGCGCACGCCGACGAGCGACGTGGAGCTCGAAGTCGAAGACCTCGGTAACGTGCAACTCGCCGACCCGCGCACACTGCCCTGCCGCATCCACACCCTGGAGAAGGTGTCGCCGGACGTGCTGAGGGTGACCCTGCGCCTGCCCCCCAGCAGCCGCTTCACCTTCCAGCCCGGCCAGTACATCGACGTGATCGGCCCCGGCGGCGTGCGCCGGGCCTACTCCATCGCCAACGCACCGCAGGAGCACCTGGAGCTGCACATCCGCCAGGTCGAGGGCGGCGTGATGAGCCGCTACTGGTTTGAACAGGCCAAGGCCAACGACCTGCTGCGGTTGCATGGGCCGCTCGGCACCTTCTTCCTGCGCGAAGTCGCAGGCGTGCATCTCGTGTTCCTTGCCACCGGCACCGGGATCGCACCGATCAAGGCGCTGCTGGAGCAGTTGGCGCAACAGGCCGAGAAGCCGAAGTCGCTCACCGTGTATTGGGGCAACCGCGTCGAAGCCGACCACTACTGGGATGCGAGCCTGCCGCCAGCCGGCCAGCGCTATGTGCCCGTGCTCTCACGCGCCGGCAGCGGCTGGCCAGGCGCCCGCGGCCATGTGCAGGACGTGATGCTGCAGACCCCTCACGACTGGGCCAATACCCGGGTCTATGCCTGCGGCTACGATGCCATGATCCACAGCGCCCGCGACGCGCTCGTTGCCGCGGGCCTGGCCGAGCGGCATTTCCATTCCGACGCCTTCGTGTCCTCGGCCCCCGCACCATGAGAAAGACCACCCCATGAAAGCCGTGATCCTCGCCGGCGGCCTCGGCACCCGGCTCAGCGAAGAGACCTCCGTGCGGCCCAAGCCCATGGTCGAGATCGGCGGCAAGCCCATCCTGTGGCACATCCTCAAGATGTACGCCCAGCACGGCATCAACGACTTCGTGATCTGCTGCGGCTACAAGGGCTACGTGATCAAGGAGTACTTCGCCAACTACTTCCTGCACACCTCCGACGTCACCTTCGACATGCGGACCAACAGCATGGAAGTCCACCACAAGCGCGCCGAGCACTGGAAGGTGACGCTCGTGGACACCGGCGACCACACCATGACCGGTGGTCGCCTCAAGCGTGTGGCGCAATACATCGAGCACGACGAGGCTTTCTGCTTCACCTACGGCGACGGCGTGAGCGACCTCGACATCTCGGCCACCCTCGCCTTCCACAAGCAGCACGGCAAGCAGGCCACGCTCACCGCCACCTACCCGCCTGGCCGCTTCGGCGTGCTCGACGTGCATCAGGGCCAGGTGCGCAGCTTCCAGGAGAAGCCGCACGGCGAAGGCTCGACCATCAACGCCGGCTTCTTCGTGCTGAGCCCCCAGGTGCTGGCCCTGATCGACGGCGACGACACCGTGTGGGAGCAAGGCCCGCTGAGGAACCTGGCCGCGAAAGGCCAGCTCATGGCGTACGAGCACGACGGCTTCTGGCAACCGATGGACACGCTGCGCGAGAAGCACCTGCTCGAAGAGCTGTGGGCCTCGGGCAAGGCCCCGTGGAAGAAGTGGGCCGACTGATGGACGCGCAGTTCTGGCGCGGCAAGCGCGTCTTCCTCACCGGCCACACCGGCTTCAAGGGCAGCTGGCTCTCGCTGTGGCTGCAATCGGCCGGTGCGCAGGTGTGCGGCTATGCGCTGGCGCCCGACACCGAGCCCGCGCTCTTCCACATCGCGCGTGTGGCGGACGGCATGACCTCCATCACCGGCGACGTGCGCGACCTCGCCGCCGTGCAGCGCGCGATGAACGAGTTCAAGCCCGAGATCGTGATCCACATGGCCGCGCAGGCCCTGGTGCGCCGCTCGTACCAGGACCCGGTCGAGACCTACGCCACCAACGTGATGGGCACGGTGCATGTGCTCGAAGCCGCGCGCCACGCGGGTGGCAGCGTGCGCTGCATCGTCAACGTCACCAGCGACAAGTGCTACGAGAACCGAGAGTGGGTCTGGGGCTACCGCGAAGGCGAGCCGATGGGCGGGCACGACCCGTACAGCAACAGCAAGGGCTGCTCGGAACTGGTGACCGCCGCCTACCGTGACTCGTTCATGCGCCAGGCCGGCATCGCCCTCGCGTCGGGCCGCGCCGGCAACGTGATCGGCGGTGGCGACTGGGCCGTCGACCGCCTGGTGCCCGACATCCTGCGCAGTTTCGAGCGCAAGGAGCCGGTGCGCATCCGCAACCCGCACGCCATCCGCCCGTGGCAGCACGTGCTGGAGCCTCTCTCCGGCTATCTGCTGCTCGCCGAGCGCCTCTGGCAAGACGGCCCGGCCCACGCAGAAGGCTGGAACTTCGGCCCCAATGACGATGACGCCCGTCCGGTGCAGTGGATCGTCGAGCGCATGGTGAGCTCATGGGGCCAGGGCGCGAGCTGGCAGGTCGACGCCGGCGAACACCCGCACGAGGCGCACTACCTCAAGCTCGACATCTCCAAGGCCCGCCAACAGCTCGGCTGGCGCCCACGCTGGCGCCTGGACACCACCCTCGACCACATCGCCGCCTGGCACCGCGCCTGGCTGAACCGAGACGACATGCACGCGTTCTGCCTCCGGCAGATCGAGCAATACACGCAGTCGGCTCCCAAGGAACTTGCATGAACATCCCCATCGTCCCCGCCCCCGTCGCCGCGCCGGGTGCTGAACTGCGCAGCCAGATCGCCGCACTGGTCCAGCAATATGCCGACCAGCTCTATGCCTCAAAGCCGTTCGTGCCGGGCGAATCACCGGTGCCGGTGTCG
>DASWSY010000137.1:0-15146 GCA_036402415.1 Rhizobacter sp.
CCGGCGCGAGATTGCCCCCGGGGAGAACTGCATGCCCAGGCCGGTCAGCTTGGCGAACTGGATGGTCGGGCTCAGCAGGCCGCCGATCACCGGCGAATCGAGCATGACCACACCGCGGGCGAGGTCCGGGCGCTTCGCGGCGGCCAGCAGGCTCAGGAAGCCGCCCAGCGAATGGCCGACGAAGAACACCGGCTCCCTGGCATGCGCCTCGGTGAAATGCACGAGCTGGTCGCGCAGGCGCGGCCAGTGGTTCGTCACCGGGTACTTCGGGTCGTGGCCGTATTTCTCGACGGCATGCACGGTGTAGCCGGCCTTCGTCCACGCGTCGAACAGCAGCCGGTAGGTGCCCGCCGGGAAGCTGTTGGCGTGCGAGAAGACGATGGTGCCGCGGGACTTCTTCATCGCCGGCGCCCCATCAGATGATCTTCTCGCCCGCGTTGGTGATCTTGCGCATCGGCTCGTAGCGCGCCGAGCGCACGCACAGCGGGTGCGAGGTTGTGCCGCCGCCTTCCCAGTGCGGGTCCTCGATCGACTCGAACACCTGGCGCAGCTTTTGCCCCCAGGTGTTGCGGATCATGTGGAAGTAGGGGTTGTGCTCGTCGATGCAGACCATCTGGTCGCTCTTGAGGTGGTCGGCCCGGTAGACCAGCAGATCGAGCGGAAGGCCCACCGACAGGTTGGACTTGAGCGTGGAGTCCATCGACACCAGCGCGCACTTGGCGGCTTCGTCCAGCGGCGTGGTCGGCGTGATCATGCGGTCGAGCACCGGCTTCCCGTATTTCGACTCGCCCACCTGGAAGAAGCAGGTTTCGCGCGTGGCCTCGATGAAGTTGCCGGCCGAGTAGACGAGGAAGAGCCGCATGGCCTCGCCGCCGATCTGGCCGCCGAAGATCATCGACGCATTGAAGTCGATGCCCGCGGCGCGAAGGGCCGAGGCGTCCTGGTCGTAGACGCGGCGCACGGCGCTGCCGAGCACGCGCACGGCATCGAACATGCTCTTGGCGTTCCAGATCGTGAGCGGCGGTTCGTCGGGGCCGTTGTCGAGCTTCTCCACCTGCAAGATCTCGCGCACCGACTGGGAGATCGACAGATTGCCCGCAGACAGCAGCACCATGAATCGGTCGCCCGGCTTCTCGTACACCATCATCTTGCGGAAGGTGCTGATCTGGTCGAGGCCTGCGTTGGTCCGCGAGTCGGACAGAAACACGAGGCCGGCATCGAGCTTGATGCCCACGCAATACGTCATGTCTTGCTGCTTTCCTGGAGGGACTTGAGACGGTAGAGCGCGTCCAGCGCTTCCTTCGGCGACAGCATATCGGGATTGATCGCCGCCAGCGCCTTGTCCACGGCGGAGGCCTCGATTTCTGCCGGTGCGGCCGGCGCGGCGAAGAGGTCGATCTGCGCATCGTTCGCCTTCTGCTGGGCCTCCAGCGCTTCGAGCGCGGCGCGGGCCTGGCGCACCAGCGCGGCCGGCATGCCGGCCAGGCGGGCGACCTGCACGCCGTAGCTGCGGCTCGCCGGGCCGGGCTGGATGTCGTGGAGGAAGACGATGTCGTCGCCGCTCTCCGCTGCCGACACGTGCACGTTGAGCGCGTGGGCGTGCTTGACCGGGAACTCCGTCAGCTCGAAATAGTGGGTGGCGAAGAGGGTGAACGAGCGGTTGCGTTCATGAAGCTGGCTGGCGATGGCCCCGGCCAGGGCCAGGCCGTCGAAGGTCGAGGTGCCGCGGCCGATCTCGTCCATCAGTACCAGCGACTGCTCGGTGGCGCTGTGCACGATGGCGGCAGCCTCGGTCATCTCGAGCATGAAGGTCGACTGGGCGTTCGCCAGGTCGTCGGCCGCGCCGATGCGGGTGTGGATGGCGTCGATGGGGCCGAGACGGCATTCGGTGGCCGGAACGAAGGAGCCGATCGCCGCCAGCAGCACGATCAGCGCCACCTGGCGCATGAAGGTGCTCTTGCCGCCCATGTTGGGGCCGGTGATGACAAGCATCTTGCGGGTCGCATCGAGCCGGCAGTCGTTGGCCATGAAGTTGCCGTTGCCCGTCTCCAGCAGTCGCGCTTCGACGACGGGGTGGCGGCCGGCGGCGATGTCGATGCAGGGCTCGCGCACGAACTGCGGGCGGCACCAGTTGAGCGTGGTCGCGCGCTCCGCGAGCGCGGCCAGCGCGTCCAGCGACGCGAGCGCGCGGGCCAGGCCGCCGAGCTCGTCGAGGTGCGTCTGCAGCCGGTCGACCACCGCCTCGTAGAGCATCTTCTCGCGTGCCAGCGAGCGTTCCTGTGCCGACAGCGCCTTGTCTTCGAAGGCCTTCAGCTCTGGCGTGATGAAGCGCTCGGCGCTCTTCAGCGTCTGGCGGCGCTGGTAGTCCATCGGCACCTTGCTCGCCTGCCCTTGCGTGACCTCGATGTAGAAGCCGTGCACCTTGTTGTACTGCACGCGCAGGTTGGCGATGCCGGTGCGGGCGCGTTCGCGCGCCTCTAAATCGAGCAGGTAGGCGTCGCAGTTCTGGCTGATGCCGCGCAGTTCGTCCAGTTCCGGGTCGTAGCCGGGCGCGATGACGCCGCCGTCGCGCAGCAGCACGGCGGGTTCGTCCGCGATGGCCTGGCGCAGCAGCGCTTCGATCCCGGCTGGCGGGCTCATCGCTTCGGCCAGCATGTCGAGCAGCAGCGCCTGGCCTTGCGGAACCAGCGAGCGCAGCGCAGGCAGGCCTTGCAGCGTGGCGCGCAGGCCGGTCAGCTCGCGCGGGCGCACCTGGCGCAAGGCGATGCGAGCGGTGATGCGCTCGACGTCGCTCACGTGGCGCAGCGCTTCGCGCAGCGGTTCGGGGGACCGCTGGATCAGCACCTCGAGGGCATCGTGCCGTTGCGTCGCGACCTGGCGCTCGCGCAGCGGGTGCGTCAGCCAGTGGCGCAGCGCGCGGCTGCCCATGCCGGTGCGGCAGGTGTCGAGCAGCGAGAGCAGCGTGGGCGCGTCTTCGCCGCGCAGCGTCTGCGTGAGTTCGAGGTTGCGGTGCGTCGTGGGCGGCAGGTCGAGCAGGTCGCTCGCGCGCTCGACGGTGAGGGTGCGCACATGGGCAAGCGCCTGGCCCTGCGTGTGTTCGGCGTAGCTGAGCAGCGCCGCCGCGGCCGCATGGGCACAGGCGAGGTCCTGTGCGTTGTAGCCGGCGAGGCTCGCCACGCGCAGCTGCTCGCAGAGCTTGCGCACGCCCAGGGCGGCGTCGAACTGCCAGTCGGGTCGGTGCGTGATGGCGATGCGGGAGGCAGTGAGCGCTGCCGGCACCTGGTCGCGCGCCACCAGGGCCTCGGCCGCGTTGAGGCGCGACAGCCAGCCGGCGAGTTCGCGCTCGTTGCACTCGGTCAGGCCGAGCTGGCCGTTCGAGACGCCCAGCCACGCGAGCCCGTAGCTCGTCACGCCGCGCCTCGTCTGCTGCGACACCGCGAGCAGCAGTGCGTCGCGCTTGTCGGCCAGCAGCTCCGCATCGGTGACGGTGCCCGGCGTCACCACGCGCACCACCTTGCGCTCGACCGGCCCCTTGGCCGTGGCCACGTCGCCCACCTGCTCGGCGATGGCCACCGGCTCGCCCATCTTGATGAGCTTGGCGAGATAGCTCTCGACCGCATGCACCGGCACGCCGGCCATGACCACCGGCTCGCCGCCGCTCTGGCCGCGCTGGGTGAGCGTGATGTCGAGGAGCTTGTTGGCGCGGCGGGCGTCGTCGAAGAAGAGTTCGTAGAAGTCGCCCATGCGGTAGAACACCAGCGTCTCGGGGTGCTCCGCCTTGATGCGCAGGTATTGCTGCATCATCGGCGTGTGGTGGGCGAGGTCGGGGACCTGGGTGGCGGTGTTCATGCAGGCGGTCGGCGAGGTCAGCCGCGTATTGTCCACAGAGCGGCCCGGCACTATCCTGCCGGCCCATGCTGAGACTCCGACAGATCTGCCTCGTCGCCCCTGAGCTCGAATCCGCCGTCGAGCAGGTACGGCGCATCTTCGGCATCGAGGTCTGCCACCGGGACGAGGCCGTCGCGAAATATGGCCTCGTCAATGCGCTCTTCGTCTTCGGTCACCAGTTCCTGGAGATCGTCGCGCCCACGCGCGAGGGCACGGCCGCCGGCCGTTTTCTCGAGCGCGGCGGCGGGCGGGGCGGCTACATGGCGATCTTCGACACCCACGACCCCGAGCGCCGCCGGTCGCTGGTCGAGTCGCTCAACGTGCGCATTGCCCACGTGATGAACGCGCCGGGTTTCCATGGCATCCAGCTCCACCCGCGCGATGCCCGCGCGACGATGCTCGAGTTCGACCGCAGCGACGGCAACGAGCGCCTCGACGGTGCCTACTGGCCCGCCGGCCCGCACTGGCTGCAGTACCAGCGGCTCGACCGTGTGGCCGGCATTCCGTGGATCGACGTGGAAACGCCCGACCTCAACGGCCTGGCCGTGCACTGGGCGCGCATCATCGACGTGACCATCGGCGTCGACGACGACGAGACGGTGCTGCGCTTCGACCTGGGCGGCGTGCGCTTCCGGCCCGGTGCGCCGGAGCGCCTGGCAGCGGTGCATGTGGAGGTGAACGACCCGGCGGCCGTGCTCGCGGCGGCCCGCAGCGAAGGGCTTGTGCTGGAGGAGGGCGCTTTTGCCTTCTGCGGCGTGCGAATGCTGCCGCGTGCCGCTCAGTCCTGAGCGGACACCCAGCGCTCGTTCACCAGCACCTCGTGCGGCCTGAACTGGGCCTTGTACGACATCTTGTCGCTGTCGTGGATCCAGTAGCCGAGGTACACGTGCCGCAGCTTGAGCAGGCGCGTCTGCTCGATCTGCCACATCACGTTGTAGGTGCCGTAGCTCGTGCGCGCCTCGGGCTCGTAGAAGGTGTAGACCGCCGACAGCCCGTCGTTGAGGATGTCGAGGATCGAGACCATCTTCAGGGCGCCCAGCGTGCCGTCGGCCGCGGGCGGCTCGCGGAATTCGACCAGGCGCGAATTCACGCGGCTTTGCAGCAGGAACTGGGTGTACTGGTCGACGGAGTCGTTGTCCATGCCCCCGCCGCTGTGGCGCCCGGCCTGGTAGCGCAGGTAGAGCTGGTAGTGCTCGGGCACGAAGCACAGGCGCAGCACACGGGCCTGCAGGTTCGAGTGCTGCTTCCAGGCCCGGCGCTGGCTGCGCGTGGCTTCGAAGGCCTTGACGGGGATGCGCAGCGGAACGCAGGCACGGCAGCCGTCGCAGAAGGGCCGGTAGGTGAACATGCCGCTGCGCCGGAAGCCGTTGGCGACGAGGCCCGAATACGCGTCGGCGTGGATGAGGTGGCTGGGGGTGGCGACCTGCGAGCGCGCCATGCGGCCCGCGATGTAGCTGCACGGGTAAGGCGCGGTGGCGTAGAACTGGATCGACGAGAGCGGGAGCTCTTTCGGGTGGGTCACGGGCCGGCTTCCTGGGTGGGCGCGCCATCGAGATTCAGCTCGGCCCACGCCGAGGGATGATAGGTCCAATCCCGGATGGCAGGTTCCCTTACCCGTGGGGTGATTGCGGCCTCGAACTCGCTGCGCGGGATCTCGCGCGCGCCGAGCGAGGCGAGGTGGCGCGTGCGCTGCTGGCAGTCGATGAGGTCGATGCCGTGGGCACGGCAGAAGGCCACCAGCGCCGCGGTGGCGATCTTCGACGCATCGGTGCGGTGCGAAAACATCGACTCGCCGAAGAACATGGACCCGAGGTTGATGCCGTAGAGCCCGCCGACGAGCTGCCCGTCCACCCAGGTCTCGAAACTGTGCACCACGCCCTGGGCATGCCAGTCGCAGTACGCGTCGATCATCTCCGGCAGGATCCAGGTGCCGGCCTGGCCATCGCGCGGCGTCGAGGCGCAGGCGGTGATGACGCGGCGGAAGGCGCTGTCGATGCGGATCTCGCAGCGCGGGTGGTCAAGGATGAAATGGCGCAGCGTCTTGCGCAGCGAGCGCGACACCTTGAACTCGCGCGTGAAGAGCACCATGCGCGGGTCGGGCGACCACCACAGGATGGGCTGGCCCTCGCTGTACCAGGGGAACACGCCCTTGCTGTAGGCCTCGGTCAGGCGCGCGGGGGTGAGTTCTCCGCCGGCCGCGAGCAGGCCCGGTGCATCGGACTCCGCGGGCAGGGCGAGCCGCGTGTCGGGCAGCGGGTCGAGCGGGTGGCGCAGCCACGGGATCATGCGGGACGTGTGTCGCAGCTCGGCGCTTCGTTCAGGGCCGGCTTCTTCTGCGAGAGCGTGACGCCGTGCCGCACGGCCACGATCTCGGCGAGGATGGACACGGCGATCTCGGCCGGTGTGCGCCCGCCGAGGTCGAGCCCGATCGGGCCATGCAGCCGGCCGATCTCTTCGGCCGAGAGGTCGAAGAGCGCGAGCCGCTCGCGGCGCTTGGCGGTGTTGCCGCGCGAGCCCAGCGCCCCGACGTAGAAGGCCGGCGACTTGAGAGCTTCGAGCAGTGCCATGTCGTCGAGCTTGGGGTCGTGCGTGACGGCGACCACGGCGCTGTGCGGATCGAGCTGCAGCTCGAGCACCAGGTCGTCGGGCATCGCCGTGCTGAAGCGTGTGCCGGGCACGTCCCAGGTGAGGTGGTATTCCTCGCGCGGGTCGCAGCAGATGATCTCGAAGTCGAGCGCCAGCGCCATCTGCGCCAGCACACGCGAGAGCTGCCCCGCGCCGATGATGAGCATGCGCCAGCGCGGGCCGAAGAGGGCGCGCATCACCTGGCCGTCGAAGCTAAAGGCCTCGCCGCGTGTCGCGGGTTCGACCGTCACGGTGCCGGTGGCGAGGTCGAGCCGGCGGGCGACGAGCTCGTGACGAGCGGTGCGGGCCAGCACCTCGTCGATCCAGGCCACGTCGGCGAGCGGCTCCTGCACCAGGCGGAGGTTGCCGCCGCAAGGCAGGCCGAAGCGGGCGGCTTCTTCCTTGGTCACGCCATAGGCCACGAGCGAGGGCCTGTCCATGGCCTCGCCGGCGCGCACACGCTCGATCAGGTCGTCTTCCACGCAGCCGCCCGACACCGAGCCGACCACGAGGCCGTCGCCTCGCATCGCCAGCAGTGCGCCGGGCGGGCGCGGGGCCGAGCCCCAGGTTTCGATCACGGTCACCAGGCGCACGGCATGGCCGGCGGCATGCCACTGGCGGGCCTGGGTGAGGACTTGCAGGTCGAGGCTGTCCATGGGGCGCATCTGCGATGGATTCGGGCCATCGTAGCGCGCGCTTCTTCCCCATGCAGGGGAGAGCTTTCCCGGGCCGCGGCCCGGGGTCCGCCGGTGTCAGCGCGCCGTCATGCCGCCGTCCACCAGCAGCGGGTGGCCGACGATGAAGGACGCGTCGTCGGTGCTGAGGAACACCGCCGCGCGCGCAATCTCCTCGGCCTCGCCGAGCCGGCCGATCGGATGGGCCTGCTCGATGTACGGTGCCCGCTTGGGCTCGCGGGCAATGGCGCGCTCGGTCATCTCGGTGTTGATGATGCCGGGGCACACCGCGTTGACGCGGATGCCCTTGCGCGCGTACTCCACGCCAGCCGCACGGGTGAGGCCGAGCACGGCGTGCTTGGTTGCGCCATAGACCGGCTGGCGCGCCGCGCCGATCACGCCGCCGACCGACGAGGTGTTGACGATGGCGCCCCCCGAGCCTTGCTCCAGCATCTGCGTGATCTCGTGCTTCATGCACAGCCACACACCCTTGATGTTGACGGCGACGAGCTTGTCGAACTCCTCTTCGGTCGCCTTGTGCAGCGGCAGGTGCTCGATGTCGATGCCGGCGTTGTTGAAGGCGACGTCGAGCTTGCCGAAGCGGGCGACGACCTGCTTCACCATCGCCTCGACCTGGGCCGACTGGGTCACGTCGACGGTGATGGCGATGGCCTCGCCGCCGGCCGCTTCGATCTCGGCCGCGACGGCTCGCGCCGCCGTGCCGTTGAGATCGGCCACGGCGACCTTCGCGCCCTCACGCTGGTAGGCGAGTGCGGTGGCGCGGCCGATGCCGCCCCCGCCGCCCGTGACGAGCGCGACCTTGCCCAGAAGCTTCATGCGTTCACCTCGTCCAGCGAGGGGTAGTGGGTGTAGCCGAAGGCGCCTTCGCCACCGTAGAGCGGCGCGGCCTTGTCGGGCGCGTTGAGCGGTGCGTTCTCGCGGAAGCGGCGCACGAGGTCGGGGTTGACGATGATCTTGCGGCCGAAGGACACCATGTCGGCACGCCCGCTCTTGAGGGCCTCGACCGCCATCTCCTTGGTGTAGCCGTTGTTGACCATCCAGACGCCCGAATAGAGCTTGCGCAGCGCCCCGTAGTCGAAGGGCCGGTTGTCGCGAGGCCCGCCTGTGTGGCCTTCGACGATGTGCAGGTAGACCGGGTGCAGCTTCTCCAGTTCGCGCACCACGTGTTCGAAGAGCGGCTGCGGGTCGGGCTCGACCGAATCGTTGACCGGCGACACCGGCGAGAGCCGCAGGCCCACGCGCTTGGCGCCGATCTCGCCGATCACGGCGGCCGTGATCTCGAGCAGGAAGCGCGCACGGTTCTGGATGGAGCCGCCGTAGCGGTCGGTGCGCTGGTTGGAGCCGCTGCGCAGGAAGGCGTCGATCAGGTAGCCGTGGGCGGCATGCAGCTCGATGCCGTCGAAGCCGGCCTGGATGGCATTGGCGGCGGCGGTGCGGAAGTCGTTCACCACGCCGGCGATTTCTTCGGTGGCGAGCGCGCGCGGCTCGGAGGTCTCGACGAAGCCCTGGCCGATCACGTAGGTGCGCGCGCCGGTGGCCTTGAGGGCCGAAGGCGCGACCGGCGCCTGCTGCCCCGGCTGGAAGCGCGAATGCGACACGCGTCCGGTGTGCCAGAGCTGCACGAAGATCTTGCCGCCCTTGGCGTGCACCGCGTCGGTCACCTTCTTCCAGCCCGCGATCTGCTCGGGCGTGTGCAGGCCGGGCGTCGCGTCATAGCCCTGGGCCTGGGCCGACACCTGCGTGGCCTCGGCGATCACGAGGCCCACGCTCGCACGCTGCGTGTAGTACTCGACCGCCAGCGGCCCGGGCACGTTGCCTTCGGCGGCGCGGTTGCGGGTGAGCGGGGCCATCGCCATGCGGTTGGCGAGGGTGATGTCGCCGAGCTGGATCGGCTGGAAGAGAACGTCGTCGGAGGTGTGGGCGGTCATGGAAGTTCAGGAGGGACGGGGGACGGGATAGAGGCGGTCGAGCAGCAGGGACACGGTGTCGCGCAACGGTTGCACCGAGCGCTCGACCTTCACGCGCAGCAGCGCGCCTTGCCACGCGGCCCAGGTGAGGGCCGACAGCTCGGTCGGATCGAGGTCATCGCGCACCGCGCCGGCAGCCTGGGCGCTGCGGATCAGGCCGGCCAGGCGCTCGCGCCAGCCAAGCTGGGCGGCCAGCAGCGTTTCGCGGCAGCCTTCGCTGACCAGGGCGATCTCGGAGGCGAAGTTGCCGATCAGGCAGCCCGAGGGCCGCTCGGCGTGGCGCTCGTGGTAGGCCGTCATCTGCGCGAACACGTGGCGGATGGCGGCCATGGGCTCGGTGGGCGCGGTGGCCATCATGCGTTCCCACGACAGGCACATGAACTCGCCGTAGCGCGCGGCGACCGCGGCGGCGAAGGCTTCCTTGCTGCTGAAGTGGTTGTAGAAGGAGCCCTTGGGAACGCCGGCCGTGTCGGTGATCTGCTGGATGCCGGTGGCGTTGTAGCCCTGCTGGAGGAAGAGATCGCGGCCGGCGTCGAGCAGGCGCTTGGGGATGTCGGTCGGGTCGGCGGTCCGTGGCATCCCCAAATAATATGACCAGTCGTCTTGAAGCGTCAAGGCGACAAAGGAAGAGGCCGCTGCCTTGCGGCGAGCGGCCTCATCCGTCTTGTCGCGGATCAGGACGATGCGTACAGCAGGTAGTCCGCCGTGTACGGCACCTTGTCGGTCTTGCCGACCATGCCCTTGTCGCAGCGCTGCGAGGGGGCCAGGCCGCCCGTCGTGTTCACACGCTGGATGCTCGTCACCGACGCATAACGACCCGTGCCGCCCACCGAGCGGGCCGACAGCAGCAGCCAGGGGATGGCTCCCGCCTCCGGCGCCTCGGCACGGGCCTCCACCTTGCCGACGATCCTGCTGCCGTCGGCCGCCTCCCAGTGCGGGCCGGCGTAGTGGGTGCCGCTCGGCTTGCCCTGGCTGTCGAACAACTCGGCCTGCGGTGCGACGAACACCCACTGCGCACCGGTTGCCGCCGCCTTGTCGGCGCGGCACTCGTAGACCTGCACGCCACGCGCGGCCACACGTTCGACGAGCTTGGCATCGCCTGCCGGCGCCAGCGCGAACTGGGCCACCGCCTGCGAGCCGATCTGCTTGCCCATCACCAGGCCCACCTCGGTGGCGGTGCGGAAGTGGATGCCGGCGTAGATGCGCGACACCGAGATCTCGCGGGCGAGATCGTCCACCGTCTTCCACTTGCGCGTGGCGCCGCCGGCGGTCGGGCTGCTCGTGCTCAGCACCGGCAGGTTGCCGCCCTCGGCCTGCAGCACGCCGGTGATGACGCCCGCGAGGATCGAGTGCGTGCTCGGGTACTCGGGGTGCAGCGGGGCGTCGATCAGCGAGGCCCAGCCGGCTTCCAGCGGGGTGCCGTCGTGCTGGTCCAGGTCGCCGTTGCGGATCGCGGTGACGGGGCGCCAGAAGTTGTAGTGGTACTTCGCTTCCAGGCCGGCGATCAGGCCATCGTCCATCGCCTGCGATGCCACGGCGAAGAGGCGCGCGTTCTGCGCCACGGTCCGGTTGGGCTGCTGGGCCACCGAGCGCAGCACGGCGTGGTAGACCGGCGGCAGCGAATATTCCCAGAAGCGGGCGATCTCGGTCTGCTCGACGCTGCGCTTGGTGCTGGCCTTGGCGCCGAGGGCGCGCACTTCCTCGTAGTCGCGCACCCACTGGGCGCTGGTGAGCGCAGGCGGCGGGCCGGGGCGGAACTGGCCCGGGCTCGCCAGGTTCCAGGGCTTGCGCTGCACCCATTGCGGCGCGGCCACTGCGGCGGTGGGCACGTAGGCGCCGGCTGCTGCATGAGGGCGATAGCGCTCGGGCGTGGCCGCGCCGTCGTCGAGGCGGCGTGCGAGCACGGCGGCGGCCGCCTTTTCGCCCGCGGCGATGCCGGCCGCCTTGGCCGGGCCGTCGGGCAGCTTCGCCAGTGCCGCTTGGTAGGCGGTGTTGACGGCAGTTTCTTGCGAGGGCAGCAGCTTCACGAGCGTCACGCGGTTGGCTGCGGCCACCGCCGCATCCACATTGGCCGTGGTGCCCGCGGCGACCACGGCGTCGTAGACGGCGGTCTGCACGAAGGCGATCACACGGTTGGCGGGCGGGGTGCCGATCTTGGCGTTGATGATGGTGTCGCCAGCGATGACGTTCCAGTCTGTGATGACGTCGGCGTGAGCTGTGGCGCCGACGGCGGCGAGGCAGGCGCCCGCGATGAGGTGACGAGGGTTCATGTTGTGTTCTCTGTGTGGGGAGGGATGGAGGGTCAGAAGCGGGTGATGACCACCTGCAGGTACTCGCTGGGCACGACCAGCGTGCCGTCGTCGGCACGGTTGAAGCGGGTAATCAGCGAGAGCAAGTCGTCGGCGAGCACCGCCTGCTTGGTGGCGTCGAGCGCCGCAAAGGCCTTGTGCACCGGGCCGTACCAGGTCTTGAAGACATGCAGGAAGTGCTCGGGCGAGCGGTAGCGGAACATGAACTGGCGCGCGTCGGCGCGGATCAGCCCGCGGGTTTCGAAGAGCGTGGCCAGGTGCGCGCGCGAGCCCCACAGTGCCGGCGACTTCACGCCCGCCGGCGGCGCCACGTGCCTGCCCAGCACCTTGAAGACCTCGCCGATGAAGCTCTCGGGCGTCCAGTTGGCCATGCCGATCTTGCCGCCTGGGCGGACGACGCGGACCATCTCGCTGGCCGTGCGTTCATGGTCGGGCGCGAACATGCAGCCGAAGGTCGAGACGACGACGTCGAAGCCCTCGTCGCCGAAGGGCAGGGCCTCGACGTCGGCTTCGCGGAAGTCGATGTCGTTGAAGCCCTCGGCGATGGCACGCGCCCGGCCGCGCTCGAGGAGCGCGGGCACGTAGTCGGTCGAGGTCACCTGGGCCCAGCGGCGGGCGGCGGCCAGCGTGGCGTTGCCGTTGCCGGCGGCCACGTCCAGCACACGCTGGCCCGAGCGCAGGTCGATCGCCTCGCACAGCGACTCGCCGACGATCTGCAGGGTGGTGCCGACCACGGCATAGTCGCCCGAGGCCCAGGCGGCCTGCTGGCGGGTCTTGATGGCCGCGAAGTTAGGGGCGGTCGCTTCGGCGGCGGCGGTGGAAAATGCATTCATGACGGGAACTCCATCGGTTTTCGTTGAGAGGCTCGGCCGCTGGGCTGGACTGCCGGCCAGGACCGTGGGCAGGACTGTCGAAGCGGGGCGTTGAAACCGTCGTGGGAAGCAGCGTGGAAAAGGGCGTGGAAACAGGCACGGAAACGTTGGCCGGGCCGTCAGGCGGCTTGCGGCTGCAGTTGCTGGGGCCGCTCGTCCTGGGCCGTGGCGACGACCCGGTGGCACTGCCCGCGTCGCGCAAGGTGCGGGCGTTGCTGGCCTACCTGGCGATGGCCGGCCACGCCGTGTCGCGCCACCACCTGTGCGAGCTGCTCTGGGACCTGCCCAACGATCCGCGCGGCGAGCTGCGCTGGTGCCTGAGCAAGCTGCGTGGCGTGCTCGACGAGGGCGAGAGGCTGCGCGTGGTGGCCGACGCGGACAGCGTGCGCCTCGACCTTTCCGACGTGCCGGTCGATGCGCTGCAGCTCGGGCTCGCGCTCCAGGGCGGCGTGGCCGCACTGGCACCCGACGCGCTGCGTGCATGGATCGCCCGTTTCCGCGGCGACTTCCTCGAAGGGCTGGACATCCCTCGCAGTGCGGCCTACACCGCCTGGCTTACCGCGCAGCGGCGCCGCCACCGCGCGGCGCAGGCGGCGGTGCTGGAGCGACTGGCGCTGTCGCTGCCGCACTCGGCCGACGAGACGGTGCCGGCCTTCGAGGCCTGGCTGCGGCTCGCACCCTTCGACGCCCGCGCCCACGAAGGCCTGCTGAACGTGCTGGCGGCGAACGGCCGCCTGCGCGAGGGCGACGAGCACCTCGCCATGGTGGCCCGCCAGTACGAGGCGGAAGCGCAGGACTGGGGCGCGATCGGCCACGCCTGGCGGGCGGCGAAGCAGCGCCACGCGCGTGCCGCGGGCGGGCTGACGCTCGAGATCGCGACCGCGACGCCCGAGCCGCCACCGCCCGAGCCGGCGCGCGCGCTCCGCGCCTCGCTCGCGGTCATGCCCTTCAGCGACCGCTCGCGCGGCGTCACGGCCCGCGGCGGCCTGGGCGATGGCCTCGCGCACGACGTCATCACGCGCCTGGCGAAGCTGCGCAGCATGTTCGTGATCGCCCAGGGCACGGTGTTCGCGCTCGACGAGCGCCACATCGGCGCCGAAGACGCCGCACGCCGGCTCAACGTCGACTACGTGGCGGGCGGCTCGCTGCGCGTGGAGACCGGCGGGCGCCTGAGCGTCTCGGTGCAGCTCAGCGAAACGCGCACCGCGCGCGTGCTCTGGGCCGACGTGTTCCAGGGCCGGCTCGACGACACCTTCGGCGTGCTGGACGAGATCGGCGACCGCATCGTCGCGTCGCTGTCCAGCCAGATCGAGGTGGCCGAGCGCAACCGCGCCATCCTCAAGTCACCCAGTTCGCTCGACGCCTGGGAGGCCCATCACCGCGGCCTGTGGCACATGATGCGCTTCAACCGCCAGGACAACGAGCAGGCCCGCCACTTCTTCCAGACGGCGGTGCAGCTCGACCCGAGCTTCGCGCGGCCGTATGCCGGCCTGTCGTTCACCCACTTCCAGGACGCCTTCCTCGGCTGGACCGATCGCCGCGAGGCGGAGGATCTGGCCTACCGCACCGCCTCCCAGGGGCTGATGGCCGATGGCCTGGACCCGTCGGCACGCTGGGCGCTCGGGCGCGCGCAGTGGTTGCGCGGGCGGATCGACGAGTCGATCGCCGAACTCGACACCAGCGTGGACCTGAGCCCGAACTTCGCGCACGGCCACTACACGCGCGCCTTCGTGCATTCGCAGTCGGGCGACCCCGAGCTCGCCATCCAGGCCACCGACCACGCGCGCGACCTGAGCCCCTTCGACCCGATGCTCTTCGCCATGCTCGCCACGCGCGCCCTGGCGCTGATGCGGCTTGGCCGGCACGAGGAGGCCGCGGACTGGGCGATGAAGGCGGCGGCGCGCCCCAACGCGCACGTGCACATCATGGGCATCGCCGCGCATTGCCTGGCGATGGCCGGCCGCAAGGCCGAGGCGCTCGAGATGGCAGCGGCGATCCAGCGGGTGCACCGTGGCTACGGGCTCGACGACTTCCTCGGGGGCTTCCACTACGGCCAGGATGCCGAGGCGCTGATGCGCAAGGCCCATGGCCGCCTCGTGAGCTGGTCGGCCTCGGGCTGAGTGATGGCGCCGGGCCGGGCGCCGACGTTTCAGCGGTAGTAGGCCTCGACCGTGCCCTTGAGCTTGATCAGCAGGGGCTGGCCCTTGCGGTCGAGCGTCTTGCCGGCGGGCACCTTCACCCAGCCTTCGCTGATGCAGTATTCCTCGACGTCGTGGCGCTCCTTGCCATTGAGGCGGATGCCGATCGGGTGCTCGAAGACGGCGGCCACGTGATGCGGGCTGCGCGGGTCGCAGGACAGGTGGTCGGGCAGGGCGGGCTTGTTCTCGTCGGTCATGGGGCGTGGGCGGCAGTCGGATTCGCGAAACCGCGATTGTCAGCGACTCACAGTCGCGGGCCGCGCGGCAGCCCGGCCGAGTCGTAGGCCATCCGGTGCGACACCCAGGCCCACCCCACGCCCGCGAGCGGCAGGAGCAGCAGCAGCCAGAGCCAGCGGCCGTAGCTGGACAAGAAACCGGGGCGCTCATCGGCCACGGCCGAGGTCACCACGACCGGCGCCTCGGGGGGTTTCTCCACCACGGGTGGCGGCAGCACGGGGCCCATGAACGGGGCCGGCGGCATCGACGCCGGTGCGGCGGTTTTCGCGACGATCACCGGCGCCGATGCCGCGGCTGGCGTCACCGGCTTGGCAGGCGCCAGCGCTTCGACCTTGGGCTTGGGCGCTTCCTTCTG
>DASWSY010000138.1:0-7688 GCA_036402415.1 Rhizobacter sp.
TCGATCAAGCCGGCCCCCGAGATGGCCTCGGCCGTCGACACCAGCTTCATCACCGGCATCAGCAGCGTCAACGACCGCATGCTGATCATGATGGACATCGAGTCGCTGATGGCCAGCCCGGACATGGGCCTGATGGACGGCGCGCACTGAGGCTTCGGCCGCCCCTGATCTGCCACGGGCGGTGAGGACCTCACCGCCCGTTTCGCTTTTCGACACCGCTTGCTCTCCCGATTCCCCCAAACATGACACTCAACAATCTCCCGATTGCCAAGAAACTCTGGGGCGCCATCCTGTTCCTGCTGGGCGCCATCCTCATCGTCTCGCTGCTTTCTGCACGCCAGGCCGCCCAGGCGACTGCCGACGCCACCCTGGCGCAGGCCAAGGTGCACATGCTCGTGGAGCGCTCGGCCCTGTGGAAAGGCATGACCGAGACGGCCGTCACGCGCGGCATGGCCACCATCATCAGCAGCGACCCGTCGGTCGGCGAGCTCTTCAAGGAGAACAATGCCAACGACGCCAAGCAGATCGCCGCCCTGCGCGAGCAGATCGGCAAGATGGCCGACACCGCCGAGGACAAGGCCGCGATGGCCGACATCGTCGCCAAGGGCACGGCGCTGCTGGGCAACGTGAAGAAGGCCACCGCCCTGTCGGAGGGTGGTGACCGTGCCGCCGTGGCGGCATTCGTGAAGGGCGACTATGCGCAGTCGGCCCAGGCCTACGTGGCGGCGATCGACGCCTTCGTGGCGCTGCAGCGCCAGAAGGGCGAGCGCGCGCTCGCCGAGGCCAGCGCCGACCGCAGCCGCATCCTGATGATCGGCGCGGTGCTGGTGGTGGCCGTGATCGGCCTGGCCGGTTTCGTGGCCGCAACGCTGGTGCGCAGCATCCGCCAGCCGTTGCAGGAATCCATCCGCGTGGCCGGCGCCATCGCGGAAGGCGATCTCACCCAGCGCATCGCCACCGACCGCCGCGACGAGTTCGGCTCGCTGATGCGCGCGCTGCAGCACATGAACGAATCGCTGGGCCGCGTGGTCGGCAACGTGCGGGCGTCGACCGACAGTATCAGCACCGCTTCCGCCGAGATCGCCACGGGCAACACCGACCTGTCGAGCCGCACCGAGCAGACCGCGAGCAACCTGCAGCAAGCGGCCAGCTCGATGGAGCAGCTCACCGGCACCGTCAAGCAGAGCGCCGACTCCGCGCGCCAGGCCAACCAGCTCGCCTCGTCGGCCGCCGAAGTGGCCCAGCGCGGCGGCACGGTGGTGGCGCAGGTCGTCTCGACCATGGACGAGATCAACGCCAGCAGCAAGAAGATCAGCGACATCATCGGCGTGATCGATGGCATCGCCTTCCAGACCAACATCCTCGCCTTGAACGCCGCGGTGGAAGCCGCGCGTGCCTGCGAGCAGGGCCGCGGCTTCGCGGTCGTGGCCGGCGAGGTGCGCTCGCTCGCGCAGCGCAGCGCCGAAGCGGCCCGCGAGATCAAGGGCCTGATCGGCAGCTCGGTCGAGAAGGTGGAAGCGGGCTCGCGCCTGGTGGCCGACGCCGGTGCGACGATGAGCGAGATCGTGGGCTCGGTGCAGCGTGTGACCGACATCATCGGCGAGATCACCGCCGCCTCCACCGAACAGAGCGACGGCATCGGCCAGATCAACGTGGCCGTGACGCAGCTCGACCAGATGACGCAGCAGAACGCCGCGCTGGTGGAGGAGTCGGCGGCTGCCGCGGAATCGCTGCGGGAGCAGGCGCATCGGCTGGCGGAGGTGGTGGCGGTGTTTCGGGTGGCGCGCTGACGCTCAGTGCGGCTCACTGCGTGAGGCCGCTGCCGGGTCTCGCCCCGGCGGGCGACCTACTTTCTTTGCTTCGCCAAAGAAAGTAGGCAAAGAAAGGCGACCCGACGGTGGCGGTCCGGCCGGAGGCCGGACTGCTCTGCGGTGCTCGGTCTTGAGGGGCCGCGCCTAACTCACTTCGCGGCCTTTGGCCGCTACGTTCAGACAAGAGGCGCGAAGTCAGTTCACGAAGCGCGCTCACGCGCGCGCCCCTCAAGCCCTGCGCTCCTCGACGCCACCCACGGGAAGCGATTCGGCTCGCTTCGCATCGCCTCCGGCACGGGTGCGCGCACAGCGCGCCCCGCTTCAAGCACGAGGCGAAGCGAGCCGAGCGTACGAGGCCAGCGAAGCTGGCGAGCGCATTGGGGGCCCTTGAGAGCCGTCGAGCAGCGCAGGGCTTGGGGTGGCGTGCGCCAGCACGCTTCGTGAACTGACTTCGCGCAGCTGTTTGAGCGCAGCGCCGCAGGCGCGTAGCGAGTTCTGCGCGACACCCCAAGTCCGAGCAGCGCAGAGAAGTCCGCCCTAGGCGGACCGGCGAACGGGGTCGCCTTTTCTTTGGTTACTTTCTTTTGGCGAAGCAAAAGAAAGTGACTCGCCCGCCGGGGCGAAACCCCGGCAAGCAGCCTCACGCAGTGAACAAAAACTACCTGCCCCTCATCCCCCGCCTCATCTGCGCCAACGGCCGCTGCCCCTGCAACTGCCGCTCGATCCCCGCATTGAGCGACTCGCGCAGCAGATGCACCTCGTCCACCTGCCCGTACACGCCGGGAAAGCGCAGGTCCAGCCACAGCCACAGCGTGCACGAACGCAGCGCCTGCTCCATGCGGTCGAGGCGGCTGTGGCCGTCGACCGCGTCGAGGAACCACGGCCGCCCGGCCTTGCCCACGAGCGCATGGGACGCCGCCCAGTCGAGGAACTCGGCCACCTGCGCCTCGGCCCGCACGTCCACCGGCGCCTGCGCGTAGACGAAGCGCTGCTTGAGCGACAGCTTCGACGCCACCCGGTCCAGTTCCGAGGCGAGCTCCAGCATCTGCTCGAGCTCGGCCACGGCGAAGTGCGCGTCGTCGAGCTTGAGCTGCTCCATGAAGACATCGAGCACCTCGCGCAGGCGCGTCTTGCGCAGGCGCGAGGAGATCGTGTCGACGTGCCAGCCGTTGGGCGCGACCGGTGCCTTGAAGTGGCGCGGCGCGCGCGGCTGCTTCGCGAGCAGCTCCTTCAGCAGCTTGCCCGCGCTGGGCTCGGCCTCGCGCAGCACGCCGACGAAGCCTTCCTCGTGGATGCCGTAGCGGCCGGCGCGCCCGGCGATCTGGTGCACTTCCGATTCGTCGAGCGAGCGGTCGGCCACGCCGTCGAACTTGGTGAGCGTGCTGAAGAGCACGCGGCGGATGGGCAGGTTCAGGCCCATGCCGATTGCGTCGGTCGCCACGAGGATGTGCGACTCGCCGGTGGCGAAACGCTCGGCCTCGCGCTTGCGCACCTCGGGCGGCAAGGCACCGTACACCACCGACACCGGGTGGCCGCTGGCCGAGATCTGGTCGCGCAGCATCAGCACGTCGCGCCGGCTGAAGGCCACGACCGCATCGCCGTGCTTGAGTGCCGACACCGGCACCGGGTGCGGCAGCAGTTCCACGTGCTGCTTGCGCTCGAAGTGGCGCACGCTGCAGCGCTCGCCGCACAGGCCGAGCAGGTTCTCGATCACCGGCACCGCGAAGGCCGAGCAGATGATGATGACCTCGTTGGCCGGCACGCCGACGATGGCCTGCGTCCAGGCCCAGCCGCGGTAGGCGTCGAAGATCATCTGCGCCTCGTCGATCACCGCGACGTCGACGGGAATGCGCGTGGCCATCATCTCGATGGTGCTCGACACCACCTGCGCTTGCTCGGCAGGCACGTTCTCTTCGCCGGTGAGCAGCGAGCACGGCACGCCGCGCGCGACGAGCCGGTCGCGCCCTTCGAGCGCGAGCAGGCGCAGCGGCGCGAGGTACACGCCGTCGTGCGCCTGCGCGAGCTGCTCGAAGGCCGCGTGCGTCTTGCCGCTGTTGGGCGGGCCGACGTAGAGCGTGACGCTGCGCTGGAGCTTGCGCGCAAGCTCGAAGGTGTCGGGGTAGCCCTGGAAGGCGAGCTCGTGGTTGAGGCCCTCCAGCGTCTCGAGCTCGCTCGCACGTTGCTCCCAGCGCTCCTGGACGCGGCTGCAGGCATCGGCGAGCGCGTCGGGGTTGGCCGTGGCATGCACCACCGCACATTCCGATTGAAGGCGCGGCAGCAGCGAGTCGAGGTGGCGCGGGCTGTGCACGCGGCTGCGTGCCACGAGCGCGTCGAGGTGCGCCGCGAGGGCGGCTGCATGCGCATACGGGGGCGGCGTGCCGAGGGCCTGCAGCAGCGCGTCCTGGTCGCCGTCGCGGTAGTAGGCCCAGACGAGGTCTTCGCTCACCGGCACCTGGTGCAGCACCGGCACCTGCCACCCCGGCTCGGCAAGCCGCAGCACGTGGCTGACGACGCGTGTCCAGCGGCTGCCTTCGCGTGCGATGCCCAGGGCATCGAGCACCGAGGTGCGGTCGAGCATGAGCTGGCGCACGCCGGGGCCCGTGCCCACGGCATCGAGGTGGCGCAGCGCCGCGTCCATCAACGCAGGCTCGATCCAGCGGCTCGGGCGTGCGCCCGACACCGCCTTTTGCAGCAGCACCAGGCCCTGTTCGTCGAGGCGCGCTTCCACGTCGGCACCACGCTCGCCTTCGTAGTCGCTCGGCTTCACGACCTGCGGCAGCAGGTAGGCCGCCTGGCGGATGCGCTCGAACGCGGGCTTGTCGATGTGGGGCGGCACCCGTCGCGCGTGGCGCGGGTTGGGCAGGGCGAGTTCGGTTTCGGTCATGGCGCGGGCAGGGCCGACATCGTACCGGTGCACGACAGCCCCCCGCGCCCCTGCCCCTCTGGCACATCATGTTTCAAAGCGAGTTTCGCCGGGTGCGGACGATGGTTGTACCCTTCATGCCCCCCAGAACCCCGAGACAACTTTTCGCATGTTCGGTCGATCGAAACCCGTGGTGCTGGAGCCCTATGGCCGCCGGCGCAAACGTGGCCGTCCGCCGCGCTGGCTGGTGCTGCTCGCCAGTGGCGTGGCACTCGGCGCGGCCGGTGTGGTGCTCGTGCAGGAGCGATACCTCCCGCCGCGCCTGTCCGCCAGCGAATCGGCGCAACTGCGCAGCACCTACGAGCGCACCGAAGCCGAGCGGCAGCGCCTGCAGCAGGCCCTGGGTGCCACGGAGCAGAAGCTCGCCGCCATCACTGCGCAGCACAAGTCGCTGCAGGACGAATTCGCCGGCAGCCGTGCGCGCATCGAGCGGCTCTCCGAAGACCTGGCGACGGCGGTGGACGCCTTGCCGCCCGATCCGCGCGGGGGCACGGTCGAAGTGCGCGCCGGGCGCTTCACCGTGCGCGGCGGTGCCCTCGTCTACGACGTGGTGCTGGCGCGCGAGCGCGCCGGCAACCGACCCACGACCGGCGTTCTGCAGTTGCAGCTCATCGGCAGTTCGGCCAAGAGCCCCGACACCACCATCGCGCTGAAGCCGGTGCCGCTGTCGTTCACCTCGCACGAGGTGGTGCGTGGCAGCCAACCGCTGCCCGACGGCTTCCGGCCGCGCGAGGCCAAGGTGCAGATCCTCGACCGCCCTGCCGGTTCGGCGCTCGGCATGCGGGTGATGCTGGTGAAGTAAGCCGCCGTTGTCGCCAGTTGGCGACAGGTAGGGATCGTCCGACACGGTTTTCGTCCACGCACACCCGTCATTCGGAACGGGTGTTGCCCACTCCTGCGTACCGAGGCCATCGCCTCGCGCGGCCCCTCCAGGGCCGGAGTCTTTGACGGAAAAGGAGTTCGAAACATGAAGGACGTATCCAAGACCCTGAGCATCGCCGCCGTTGTCGCCATGGTCAGCGCCGCTGGCGTGACCATCGCCCAGACCTCGCAGGTGCCCAACAGCAACTCGCCCAACACCGCCTCGGCGCCTTACGCGACAGCCGACGCACACAACCGTGAGGACAACACCTCGCTGCCGACCAACGAACCCAGCGCCACGACCACCGACAGCAGCGCCGGCACGATGAGCAGCACCGACTCGTCGTCCTCGACGGTCGACAACTCGTCGAGCGCCACCACGACCGACAGCTCGAGCAACGCCGCAGCGGCCACGCCGTCCAGCGACACCTCGACCTCGAGCACCATGTCCGACAGTTCGTCGTCGAGCACGATGTCCGACAACTCGTCGTCCAGCACGATGAACGACGACACCGGCAGCGAACTGGCGGCGCGTGCCGACCGTGGCTAAGCCGTCTGCCTCAGACCGCGCAACGGGCCTTCGGGCCCGTTTTTCTTGTCAGAAGACGGGCTGGCGGGGTGCGGGGGATGCCTTGGCCACCGGCGCCTTCTGCGCGAACACCTCGTGCAGCGTGCGCTGCTCGGGCAGGACGTACACGACCGTCGGCCCGGCCTCGACCAGAGGCCGCAACACCTGCTCGTAAAAGGCCACCGGCAGGTTGATGCAACCGTTGGAGATGCGGTTGTCGGCGTTCGTCTCCGAGGCGAGGCGCTCGAAGCGGCGTTCGCTTTCCTTGACCACGCGAATGCGATGCATGGACACCGCCGCGTCGTAGTCGATCCACACCACGTCTTCACCGCTGAGGTTGCTGCCGAGTTGCGCCACGAAGCGCCCCGCCGGCGTGATGCGCTCCTCGGGCTTGATCTGCGACAGCGGCTTGTCGCCGATGCCGGGCACGTTGTCGTCGCCGATCGCCGAGCCCAGCAGCGCCGGCACACGCTGCATCAGGCGTCCCTGCGCGTCGAAGGCCATCACCTGCGCACCGACCTTGTCGACCACGACGAAGGGCCGTCCGCCGGCATCGCCAGCGCGCGCCCATTGCAGCACCTGCTCCAGCGGCGTGGCCGGCGCACGCGATGTGGAAGAAGAGCCCTGCACCCGGAAGGCCGGCGCCGAGATGCTGGCCAGCGGCGCGGTCGAAAACGCGGGGGCCGCGAGGCGCACGGCGAGGCTGCCGATGGCCACTTCCGCGGCCACGAAGACCGCCAGCGACCACCACGAGCCCAGCCAGGGTTCATCGACTGCGCCGTCGGCGCGTGCACGATTTACCGGTTTGCCGTCAGTCTTGCCGTTCATGGATCGTCCTGCTCCTGTGTCGCGGCGTGGACGTCGCGTCCATCACCGCACTGCAGGCAGGCAAGCAATCCACAGACCTGTAGGCGCAGGCCGACGCCGCGCTTCAGCGCACCTCGTCGATGGTGAGCAGGGTCGCGCCGTAGGTCGTGTCGCAGGCACCCTGCGCCGGGCACACGGCCTGGCCGACGAAGGGGTTGTCCTTGCCGCGTGCCGCCCAGAGTTGCTCGGCTCGCGCGAGGTCGAACTCGGGGATGTCGTCCTTCGAGGCACGCAGCCCGGCCCGCGAGAAGTCGCGCGGCTGGCGCGACACCATCGTCACGATGTGGTTGGTGCCAGGGGGGCCGCCCGCGGTGATCTGCCAGCCCTTGCGCGGCAGCACCAGCTCCCGGTTGGCCTCGATGCGGTTGTCGCGGTCGATGGCATTCGGGAACAGCAGGTACAGGTGGCCCTTGTCGGTGCCGGCGAGAAACACGTACACATGACCCGACTGCGACGACTTCACGCGGAACTGCAGCCGGTCCTGCCCGATCTGGATGGCCGACTTGTCGGCCAGCGCATTCACGCCGAGCAGTGGGTCGGCCTGGCGCACGATGTCCTGCAAGGCGGTGACGATGTCGAAGGGCGTGGCCGCGGGCTGGGGCGTCACGGGCTCCACCGCGGCGGCAACGGGTTGCGAGGCGGCGACCGCGCCCGCGCC
>DASWSY010000139.1:0-3190 GCA_036402415.1 Rhizobacter sp.
ATAGAAATCCAGCAGCGATACGTCCCCGGTCTTCGCAACTTCCTTGGCCAGCAGGCCGGTGATGAGGAAGCCCGAGATCACGAAGAACACGTCCACGCCGATGAAGCCGCTCTTGCCTGCCGAAAAGAGATGGAAGTGGAAGACCACCACCAGCAGGACGGCGACCGCCCGCAGCCCGTCGATGTCGGGCCGGTACGCCATGCTCCCTGGGTGTGCGTGAACTGGATTGGGTGGCATCCGCTGCATCTTGATATTGAGTCGTGGGTGAGCCGTGGGCGGGATTGTCACAAACGGGGCTCGCCGGCCCCAGACTGCATCAGGCGCCGCGCTGGTTGCGCATCCAGTCGGCCGTCTTGAAGAAGGCTTCCCTCAGACGCTCGATCAACGACGCATCGAAACCCTCCTCCTGCATCGCCTGCACCATGCACGCCATCCACTGGTCTCGCCCCCGGATGCCGATGGCGAACGGCAGGTGCCGGGCGCGCAGCATCGGGTGGCCGAAGCGGTCGGTGTAGTGCGAGGGTCCGCCCAGCCAGCCGCACAGGAACCAGAACAGCTTGTCGCGCGAGCCCTCGGTGGTGGTGGGGTGCAGCGCGCGCAGCTCGGCGTAGGCCGGCTCCAGGTCCATCAGGTCGTAGAAGCGGTCGACGAGCGCGCGCACGGCGGCTTCGCCGCCGACACGCTCGAAGGCGGTCTGGGTGTGTTCGTTCACGGGCATCGCGGAAGGATCAGGATTCCGTGAGTTTGCCCGCGATGGCGGCGATGCCCTTGGCGGCCTCGGAGCCAGGCAGCATCTCGAGCAGGAGCTGGCGCCTCTGCACGGCTTCGCGCACCGAGGGGTCGGTCGGGATCTCGCCCAGCAGTTCGAGCTTCACCGGCCCCTTGCCCTCGGGCAGCGAAGGCGACACGAAGCGGTCCACCACCTGCTGGAGCTGGCCGCGGATCACCCGGCCCTCGCCGGTCCTGGACACCTGGTTGACGATCAGCGAGATGCGCTCGCGCTGCTGCTGCGTGGCCAGCACCTTCACCGTGGCGTAGGCATCGGTGAGCGACGTCGGCTCGGGCGTGGCCACCACGAGCACGTCGGTCGCGAGCGACACGGCAAACAGCACCACGTCGGAGATGCCGGCGCCGGTGTCGAGCAGCACGCGGTCGTAGCGCGGCGTGACGGTCTCGATGATCCTGAGGAGCTGGTCGCGCACCTCGGCCGTGAGGCGCGAATACTCCACCAGGCCCGAGCCGGCCAGAAGCACCGAAAAGCCGCCGGGTGCCGGCAGGATGGCGTCTTCCAGCTTGGCCTTGCCGGTGAACACGTCGTGCAGCGTGATCTTGGGAAAGAGGTTGAGCACCACGTCGAGGTTGGCCAGGCCCAGGTCGGCGTCGAGCACGAGCACACGTTCGCCGCGCCGGGCCAGCGCCGCGGCGAGGTTGGCCGAGACGAAGGTCTTGCCCACGCCGCCCTTGCCGCTGGTCACGGCCAGGATGCTCGCCCGGCGTGAGCCGGCCGGTGCTGCTGAGGGTGAAGGGGAAGGCGTGGTCATGCGGTCTCGTTATTCGATGTCGTGGAGCTGCGACACCCCGAACAGCAGGCCCTTCTCTTCGGCCGTCACCAGCGAGACTGGAGGCATTTCGAGGCAGGCCCGGTTGCGGCCCTCGGTCTTGGCGCGGTAGAGCTGCTGGTCGGCACGCTCGATCCACAGCGGCGCCGACGATCGCACCCATTGCGGGGCGAAGGCACCGCCCAGGCTGATGGTGATGTTGATCGTCTCGGTGAGACCGATGGTCACCGGCTTGTGCTCCACCTTGCGGCGAATGCGCTCGGCCACCGTCTGCCCAAAGGCGGGCGGGCAGTTGGGCAGGATGATCGCGAACTCTTCCCCGCCCAGGCGCGCCACCGTGTCCATCGGGCGCACACATTCATTCAGCGACTGCGCCACCGACTGGATCACCAGGTCGCCAGCCGCATGGCCGTGGGTGTCGTTCACCGCCTTGAAGCGGTCGATGTCGGCGATCAGCACCAGGGCCGGCTCGCCGGCCCGGGCCACCCGGTCGATCTCGCGGGCGAGCGCCAGCTCGAACTGGCGGCGGTTGGCCAGGCCCGTGAGCGGGTCGCGGCTGGAGAGCTTGCACAAGGCGTCGACCACGGCCTGAAGCCAGGCCGTCTGGCCGACGGCATCGCGATCGGGCAGCACGTGGCCAGACTGCGACAGCAACTGCAGGGCCACCCCCAGCTTGAGCTGGGAGGGTTCGGCGGAGGCAGGCGTATCGGCCACGTTCTCAATAGGGTTGAAAGTCAGTCTAGCAGCGCTCCACGCGCCGCCCGCCGGAGAGATGCGGGGTGAAGGCCTGCCAACTTGGCCCTTCCCGGCCCCTCAAGCCACCCAGACTTCAGGCCGATAAGTCCCGCAGAACCGGGACCGCCGCCCCCCCGGCCTGCCCCTGACCGGAACACGCAAGACCCATGAGCGCTGCTGCTTCTCCTGCCGAACTCGCCGCCCTGCGCAGCGCCATGCCCCCCATCGTCGACCGCGGCGACCAGGAATTCAGCTTCAGCACCGCCGATTTCGACCGCGTGCGCCAGTTGATCTACCAGCATGCCGGCATCAGCCTGCACGCGGGCAAGCAGGCCATGGTCTACAGCCGGCTGTCGCGCCGCCTGCGCGAAACCGGCCAACGTTCGTTCGGACAGTACCTGCAGTCGCTCGAGGGCCTCTCGCCTTCGCACCCCGAGTGGCAGGAGTTCGTGAACTGCCTCACGACCAACCTCACCTCCTTCTTCCGCGAGGAGCATCACTTCCAGATGCTCGCCTCGGAGCTGAAGGCGCGCGCCGGGCAGAGCCTGCGCATCTGGTGCAACGCGGCCTCGACCGGTGAAGAGCCGTACTCGCTGGCGATGACCTGCGCCGAAAACCTCAGCTCGACCGGCTCGGTGAAGATCATCGCCAGCGACATCGACACCAAGGTGCTCGCCACCGCCGGCCGCGGCGTCTACAGCGCCGACGCCCGCGGACTCTCGCCCGAGCGACTGCGCGCCCACTTCCTGCGGGGCAAGGGCACCAACAGCGGTTCGATCCGCGTGAAGCCCGAACTGGCTCGGCTGATCGAGTTCCGCACGCACAACCTCATGGAAGCCCGCTGGCAGCTCGGCGAGCCCTTCGACATCGTCTTCTGCCGCAACGTGATGATCTAT
>DASWSY010000140.1:0-3375 GCA_036402415.1 Rhizobacter sp.
TGCAGCTGGAACTGTCCGGAGCCATCGATCCGGCGCTGGCGCGCTCACCGGTGGACCCACGACCCGATCCGCCTGCCGACTGAAAAGCGCGCCGCTACACTCTGCGACATGGGTGCAAAGACAGAGTGCGTGGGCATCGAGCTGGCCGATCGAAGCTACGACATCATCATCGGTTCAGGGCTCTTCAAGGACGAAGCCAGTCTGGCTGGGCTTCCTGCGGCAGCCGCGGCCGTCGTGATCACCAATCCGACGGTTGCGAAGCTCTACGTCGATCAGGTGCGGGCGATGCTCCGGCCCCGCTATGCGAATGTGCTGACGGTCGAGCTGCCCGACGGTGAAGCGCACAAGGACTGGGCCTCGCTCAACCGCATCTTCGATGCGATGCTAGGCGCGGGCTGCGACCGCAAGACCCTGATCTTCGCGCTCGGCGGCGGCGTCGTGGGTGACATGGCCGGCTTTGCCGCCGCGTGCTACATGCGAGGCGTGCCGTTCGTGCAGATCCCGACCACCTTGCTGGCGCAAGTCGATTCATCGGTCGGCGGCAAGACGGCGATCAACCACCCGTTGGGCAAGAACATGATCGGCGCGTTCTACCAGCCGTTGCGCGTGCTTGCCGACCTCGACACGCTCGACACCTTGCCCGAGCGTGAACTGGCCGCCGGCTTGGCGGAGGTCATCAAATACGGCCCGATCGCCGACGACGCGTTCATGAACTGGATCGACGCGAACCTGCAGGCTCTCCTGGCGCGCGACAAGGCTGCGCTCGCCCATGCCGTGAAGCGCTCCTGCGAGATCAAGGCCTGGGTGGTCGGCCAGGACGAACGCGAGTCCGGCCTGCGCGCCATCCTCAACTTCGGCCACACCTTCGGCCATGCCATCGAAGCAGGCCTGGGATACGGCGAGTGGTTGCACGGAGAGGCGGTCGGGTGCGGCATGGTGATGGCCATCGACTTGTCGCACCGCCTGGGCCTCGTCGATGCGGCCTACGCCGCGCGGCTGACGCAGCTCATCGAGCGTGCGAGGCTGCCCGTCAAGGGGCCGCCACTGGGTGCAGATCGCTACCTGGAACTCATGCGCGTCGACAAGAAGTCCGAGGCCGGCGAGATCCGGTTCGTCGTCATCGAGGCGCCGGGGCGCGCAGCGATGCGCCCCGCGCCCGAAGCGCTGGTGCGCGACGTCATCGCCGCCCACACCGCCTGACCCGCCGGCGCGGTCCCTGCGCATGCTCAAGCCGTACGCGTGCCAACCGGCCCTGACGCGTGGCCGGCGCCACCCCGAGGCGGCTGCGCCGACGCGCAGCGACTACCAGCGAGACCGCGACCGCATCGTCCACAGCACGGCCTTCCGTCGCCTCGTCTACAAGACCCAGGTGTTCCTCAACCATGAGGGCGATCTCTTTCGCACCCGGCTCACCCATTCGCTGGAGGTCGCGCAACTCGGGCGTTCCATCGCCCGCACGCTGGGCCTGAACGAGGACCTCGTCGAAGCCATCGCGCTGGCGCACGACCTGGGTCACACCCCCTTCGGGCATGCGGGTCAGGATGCGCTCGACGAATGCCTGCGCGAGGCCGATCCCGCCAGCGGTGGCTTCGAGCACAACCTGCAAAGCCTCAGGGTCGTCGACCGCTTGGAAGAGCGATACCCCGACTTCGACGGCCTCAACCTCACGTTCGAAACCCGCGAAGGCATCCTGAAGCATTGCTCGATCCGTCATGCGAAGGCCATGGTGGCGGCCGATCCGGAAGGCGTCGGGCGTCGCTTCCTCGACCGCACCCAACCCAGCCTGGAAGCGCAGCTTTGCAACATCGCCGACGAGATCGCCTACAACGCACATGACGTCGACGACGGCGTGCGCTCCGGCCTGATCGACATGGAGCAGCTCGAGGCGGTGCCGCTGTGCGCCCGCTTCATGCGTGAAACCCTGGCGCAACACCCGCATCTGGCGGGCCGCCGGCTTCTGTTCGAGACCATCCGGCGCATGCTGTCCGCCCAGGTCTATGACGTGCTCGAGGCGACTTCTCGCGCCTTGGCCGATGCGGCGCCGGCGAGCGTGGACGAGGTGCGGCGTGGCCGCCCGCTGGTGTCGTTCGGCGAGCAGATGGCGCTCGACAGCACGGCGCTGAAACGCTTCCTGCGGGCCAATCTCTACCGGCACTCGCGCGTCGTGGCCACCACCGACAGCGCCAAGCAGGTCATCCGTGATCTCTTCGCCGCATACCGGGCCGATCCGAACGAAGCGGCGCAGGCACGGTTCGATGGTTCGCCGCGGGGCATCGCCGACTACATCGCCGGCATGACCGACCGCTACGCCTTGAAAGAGCACGAGCGCCTGACGGGCCGGCGCCTTTTCGACTGACGCATGGCCCGCTTGCCGCGCCTGTGCATCGCCGGTTGGCCGCACCTCGTGGTGCAGCGTGGGCTCGACCGGCGGGTCGTGTTCGTCGATGACCATGACCGATCACTCTTCCGCGCCCTGCTGCAGGACGCGGCCCGGACCCTCGGCGTGCAGATCCACGCCTATGGCCTCCTGGACCAGGAGGTGCGCCTCCTGGTCACGCCGGCGTCGTCGGATGGCCTGAGCAAGCTGGTGCAGGCGATCGGCCGCCGCTACGTGGCGCGCTTCAACCGGCGGCATGGGCGCGGTGGCAGCCTGTGGGAAGGACGCTTCCGCGCCACGGTGGTCGAACCGGAACAGCACTTGCTTCATTGCATGCTCTTCGCGGAAGGCTGTGAGGCCGGCGCACCCAGAGCAGCCATCGATGAAGAGGGGACCAGCGCGCCCCACCACCTTGGGGCGAAATCCGATCCGCTGATCAGCGACCCAGCCCAGTATTGGGCGCTGGGCAACACGCCGTTCGATCGCGAGATCGCCTATCGCAAGTTGTATGAGCAGGCGCTCACTGAGAAGCAGACCGCTGACATCTCCCGGGCGCTGAACTCCGGCTGGCCCCTGGGGACGGACCAGTTTCGGCACACGCTGGAAGACGCCACGACCCGGCGGCTGTCGCCCTTGCCCCGAGGTCGGCCTCGCAAGACCACGAGTTGATCTGGCCCCAATTTATTGCGAACTTGGCTGCGCCTTTCTAAAATTAGGGACAGACCCCGTTTATTTCCGTTGAATCCCCTGCTGCGCCGCAGTATTCTCGCGACATCCCCCGTTTCGAGATGGAGTGCGCCATGAACCAGGCCGCCTTGGGTGTTCCCACCCCCGCAGAACTTCAAGACAGCGCCGAGCACGGCCTGTACAACCCGGCCAACGAACACGACGCCTGCGGTGTCGGTTTCGTGGCCCACATCAAGGGCCACAAGGCGCACCACATCGTCGAGCAGGGTCTGAAGATCCTCGAGAACCTCGACCACCGCGGCGCCGTCGGT
>DASWSY010000141.1:0-12002 GCA_036402415.1 Rhizobacter sp.
ACGGCGTGGCGAAGAAGAACTTCACCCCGAACCGATCCTGCACGCTCTTGTAGCCGTGGAACTCGGTCCCGTTGTCCAGCGTGATCGTCTTGATCCGGCCTCTAAGCCCAATCACCAGGCGAGCCAAGGCTGAGGCAGCCTTTCCGGCGTTTCTGGCCCTGAGTTGGTGGTTGGGAAATCCAGCAAGGTCCAATGCACTTCTGAGGCACGAAACCTCTCGGCTTTCCCTTCGAGGTCGAGCCCGGCAAGGTGACCTGCGTCGGGAACATTCACTTCGATGACAAGGAGCACGTCAACCTCAAAGAGACCGCAAGGCTCAACCTCCCCAGCTGGACGCCGCCGTCAAGAACACTCCCCTGGCATTCACCATCGCCGAAGGCAGAGGCAGCCCTAGAGCTCCGCGAAGATGGTCTTCATCGCAGAGTCGCCTCGCTTGTAGTGGGGACCGGGCCGACTGAACGAATCGTTCAGCACTTCGAGGTCTGCAATCTTGGCCACGTCGAAGAGAGGCTCTCGCTGTGCGCCGCCCTGCAGTTGGTGGGCGCGCAACAGCTCGGTTCCCTTCGCACCGAGTCCATAACATTGCGGCTCGACCAAACGGGGCTTTCCGTTGTACTGGAAGCGAATCCGTCGCTTCTGCCGCACGGCGTCTATGAGCCGCTGGTCCATGCTCGACACCGGCGGCGCAGCATCAGTCAGCGCCTCGCGTGCTGCCGCCTCGAGGGTTGCATGTCGGCCGTCGGCCAGCCGTAGGACGCCACGAGCACGGTCTTGATGGGGGGCTTCTCCGCCGGCGCGACGGTGATCTCCGTGGCTTGCGGCGCCGGGATGGGCTGGGAGGTCTTGCTGGGGCGGGGGGTCTTCGAGGTCGTCTTCAAGATCGGGGTCGTCTCTAGCTCAAGGCGCGCGATTGTAGGGGCGGCCCCATGTCGGCCTGGCGCGCTGTCGTTTACGCTCGCGCACCTCCTTCCCTCCGCCCCACACGTGAAGATCACCCCTACTCCCTGGACCGCCGCAGCCGCCGGCGCCGTCGCGGCCCTCGCATGGCCGCACCTGTGGTCGCGCTTCGGTGGCGCCGGCAGCGCTGGCAGTGTCGAACTGGTCGTGTCGACCCTGCTCGTCATCGCCTTGCCGGCCCATGCCTTCGTGGTGGGGTTCGGTCGCAGCGGCAGCAGCACGCCGGGCGGCGTCGACACGGCCTTGCTCAAGCGCGTCGGAGCCTGGCTGCTGACGGCGATCGTGGTGACTCTGCTGATGCGCATCGCCACCTGAGTCTCCGCCAGCGCGCTCGGTCAGTGCGCGGTCGGGTCGACGGGTGTCTCGGTGTGCATCACGCACAGCCACTGCCCGCCCTTGCGCGCCCAGACGGACGAATCGGCCATGTCCTGGTGAATGAGCTCGGGCTTGCCACGCATGGCCAGCGCCTGCTTCACGCGATAGGTCAGCACCGCGGTTTCGTCGGTCGGGAACACGACGTTCATGTCGCTGAGCTCGAAGGACTTCACGACCATGCTGCCCTGATCGGCCATCTGGCGGTACTGCCCGTGGTCGAACTGCATGGCGCCGTGCGAGCTGACCATGAGCGCAGGTTCGTCGAGCATGGAGATCGCGGCGTCGGTGTCTTCGTCGACCAAGGACTGCCAGAACTTCTGTTCGAGTGCGATGAGGTCTTGGGGGTTGGCTTGCATGTGCATCTCCTGGAAATGCCGGGAGCTTCACTATCCGCACCTCGCGTCGAGGTGTGCACCAGACAACGCTGGCTGACGAGGTCAGCCGCTTCCTACCGTCTGCCGCCGCACGCGGGCAGAATCGGCCCCACGCGCAACAGGAGACGCAAGAATGACACCCCTCAAAATGCTGGGCGCTGCCCTCATCGCCGCCGGCGTACTGGCGCTGGTCTACGGCGGGTTCACCTACACGAAGAACACGCATGACGTGAAGCTCGGCCCGATCGAGTTCTCGGTGAAGGAGAAGGAGTCGATCAACGTGCCGGTGTGGGCCGGCGTGGCCGCCATCGCGGGCGGCGCGGCACTGCTGCTCTTCGGTGGCGGGCGCAAGGGCTGAACGCCCTCGCGGCGGCCAGGCTCAGCTCTTGTAGATGCCGCACGCGACCGCCAGGTCGCCCGCGCGCTCGACGTACGAGGTCTTGAGCCGGATCTCGTTGGTGACCGGGTGGGCCCACTTGTAGTCGACCCAGGCTTCGCCACCCTTGCGCGCCAACTCGGCCATCTCCTTCACGAAGAACTTGCCGTCGACGTCCTTGCTGACGGGGCCCGCGCCCAGCGTGCGCGGGTTGTTGCCGTGCGCGCAGAACTTGTAGTCGTCGATGGTGATGGCCATGAGGTACAGGTCGCGGTCGATGAAGCGGCCCTTGCCGAGCTTGTTGATCTCGTCGAGCAGCGCCTGCCTGCCGTGCGTCTTGAAGAACTCGATGCCGGCCTTGACCATGGCTTCGGCTTCCTCGGCGCTGCCGTGCTCGCGCGTGCCGAGGTTGTAGCCCGCGACTGATTTCAGTAGGCCCACCGCCTGCTCGTTGAGCGTGGCGGCGGTCTGCGAGGCGTCTTTCACGAGCTTGGCGTTCTGCTGGACCATGCCGTCGATCTCGGTGATGGCGTGGTTGACCGACTGGATGCCCTGGCTCTGCTCGTGGCTCGCACCGGCCATCTCTTTCATGATGCCGGCCACGTGCTTGACCGACGACACGATCTCGGTCATCGCACGCCCGGCGTCGTCGACGAGGCGGCTGCCGGCATCGACCTTGTCGACCGAGTCGCCGATCAGCGCCTTGATCTCCTTGGCGGCCGTGGCCGAGCGCTGCGCCAGCGTGCGCACCTCGGCGGCCACCACCGCGAAGCCGCGGCCCTGCTCGCCGGCGCGCGCGGCTTCCACGGCCGCGTTGAGCGCGAGGATGTTGGTCTGGAAGGCGATGCCGTCGATGACGCCGATGATGTCGGCGATGCGGCGCGAGCTCTCCTTGATGGAGCCCATGGTGGTGACGACCTGGTTCACCACGTCGCCGCCCTTCACGGCATGGCCGGAGGCTTCGAGCACGAGCTTGTTGGCCTGCTCGGCGTTGTCGGCGTTCTGCTTGACCGTGATGGTGATCTGCTCCATCGACGCGGCGGTCTGCTGCAGCGAGTCGGTCTGCGTGGTGGTGCGCTCCGAGAGCGAGGTGTTGTCGCGGTTGATCTGCGAGGAGGTGCTGGCCACGGTGGTGGTGCCGGTGCGCACGTCGCTCACGACCTTGAAGAGACAGTCCTTCAGGCCATCGAGCGCCTGCATGAGCTGGCCGAATTCGTCGCGGCGCGTGCTGGTGCAGGCCACGGTGAGGTCGCCCGCCATGATCTGGCGCGCGGCGCCGAGCGCCTCGCGCACCGGTGCGACGACGCTGTGCACCAGCCACCAGGCGAGCACGGCGCCGCAAGCGATGGCGGCCAGGCCGAGCGTCACGATCCAGATGCGCGCGCTGCCCTGCGCAAGCGTTGCGGCCCACACGGTGTTGAGCGCGACGATGGAGAGCAAGGGCACGAAGCCGATCACGAGGCGGGTGCGCAGTGTCAAGTTGTCGATCTTCATATCGAGTCCTGATCGAGGTTTCGAGGTGCAAAGCGATGCACGGGCGCATCGTCTTCAACCTATCGGCGATCGGTGGGCCGACTTGAGGGGGTGTTTCCCGGCAATTTCAGGCAAAACGCCCATGAAGAAACCAGCCGGGCGCTCGACTTGAAGGCCCCTGTCGCGCACGGCTGCGATACACCCACACCAGCGCGCCTTCGTCCGTCTGGCCGATGAAGTAGTCGCGTTCGGCAAGGCCACCGTCCCACCAGCCGGTCTCGATGCGCTCGGGCCCGGCCAGCAGTTGCACGGCGCGGCCGTCGAGCAAGGGCTTGGACTGCCGCTCCTGCAGCGCCATCGGCTCGGGCAGCAGCCACAGCGGCCGGGTGAGCGTGCCCTCGGCGTGGCGCACCGCATGCGATGCCGCAGCCGGGCGTTTCAGCAAAGGATCGGCAGGCGCCACCTGCGTGGCCCGCTCGGGACGGTGGTCGGCCACGGGCCGCAGGCACTGCACCTGCTCGCGGCCCAGGCGGGCCTGCAGGCGCTCGATCAGTTGGGTGAGGCCGGCCCGTTCGCTCTGCGGCGTGGGGAAGAGCTCGGCGTTCGGCGGCGGCCGGCGCACGATGTCGTCGGACTCGATCGCGAGCTCGAGCGTCGGCGCCGGCAACTGCAGGTGCGCCAGGCGCTCGCGCAGGAGCGTGAGCATGTGCGACGCGTCGCGCGACGGCTCGGCCAGCGCCAGCTCGAGCGTGGTGACGGGGGCGACGTGGCCGTCGCGCCAGCGCGCCTCGTGCTTCATCTTCAGGCTGAAGCGCGTGACGAAGGCATGCTGCGCCGAAAGCCATGCCACCAGCCGCCGCAGCAGCATCTGCGCCCCGTGCAGCAGTTGCTCGGTGGTGTCGGCACGGGCGAAGAGCTCGAGCTCGCTGCGAAACACCGGCGGCAGCACGAGAGGCTCGCGCGGATCGGGGCGGTCGCCGAAGGCGCGGTCCATCTCGTCGAGCAGGCCCTTGCCGAAGCGCCGCGCCACCCCGGCGCGCGGCAGTTGGCGCAGGTCGCCCAGGCAGCGCAGGCCCATGCCGAGCAGGGTCTGCAGGTGCGGCTCGGCGCTGGCCATCACGGCGAGCGGCGTCTCGTCCAGGGCCTGCTGCAAGGCACGGCTGTCGGCGCAGTGCAGCCCATCGTGCAGCCGGGCCAGGAGCGCCGCGCCATGGGCGGTGGGCGCGCTCACCGCCTGCACGCGGTGGCCGAAAGGGGCGAGCGCCTTCCTCAGGCGGCGCACCAGGCTTTCCAGCCCGCCGAAATAGCGCAGGCTCGCCTGCACCTCCAGCAGCACGCCATCGGTGGCAGCCAGGCACACCATGGGCGTGAACGCGAGCGACGCGAAGGCCACGCCCTGCAGCGCCTGTGCGTCACGCCATGCGTCGGCCTGCCCCAGCAGGAGATGCGGTGCGAGCGCCAGCGCGGTGGCGCGCTTCATGCCCGCCCCCACGCCCAGGGCGCGCGCCGCCGCATCGGCATCGACGATGTGGTGGGCGTCCACCAGGGCGATCGGTGGCCTGGCCCCTGGAGAGGCCTGCGGCAGGGTGGCCGCCAGGGTTTCGAGCGACAGCAAGGGCAGGTGCAGGCCGACCCACAACATGTCGCGCACCCATGAAGCTCAGGCGAGGTTGATGAAGGTGGCCGGGCGCAGGCCGGGCGCGTGCTCGAACGCCTCGTCGTGCCCGAAGCGGGCGCGGCGCGCGGCGGCGGGCGTGAGCACCGGCGGCAGGGCCAGGTGCAGCGGGGCGAGCAGCGGTGGCCCGCGCCGCTTCAGCACCCGCAGTGCCAACTGGTCGGCGCCAGCCGGGTGCAGGGCCAGCCGCAGCGGCGCGGCACTCGCCTGCCCCTGCACCGACGGCTCGCGGAACATGAAGGCCGGCCCGTCGTGCGCATGGGCCGCCAGCTGCAGGCGGCGCAAGCGCTCGGCGCGCAGGCGCGGCGGCAGCCAGGCCACGACCGCGCCGACGTGCCCGCTCTTCAAGGCCTGCTCCAGGGCCCACAAGCGGTCGGCGCCGGCATTCACCTGCAAGTGCGTCTGCACCACGAGCAAGGCGTGCACGTCCAGCCCCAGTTCGCCCAGGGCGGGTGCCGACACCGCCGCCGGCGGGTCGAACAGCATCACCAGCCGGCCTTCGCGCTGCACTGCGGTCAGGCCGGCCGCCAGCAGGCGGACTTCACCAATGCCGGCGTGCGGCAGCAGCAGCTCGGTGAGCGCGCGGCGCGGCCAGCCACCGCCGGGCAATTCGGCGTCGAGCCGGTCGAAGCCGCTGGGCAGGGCACGCTCGGCGTCACGCCCGAGCTGGTGAGCGCGCCAGAGCTTCGGGTGCAGGTCTTCGGGCGCCAGGTGCGGCCGGCCCTGCGCCCCGCCGGAGGCCGGGGCGTCGAGGGTCGAGGGCTGGGTCGAATCCATGGGAGTACTGTATTTTCATACAGTAGTTTTCGCAAGTGACCGCCTTTGACAGCACTCAAAGCAATCAATTAATTGACTTTGGCAATCAATTCGACAGAATTCGCCGCATGCCCGAGCTTGCCGACCCGCCCGAAGCCGTCCGCGCCTTCAACCGCTTCTACACCCGCCGCATCGGCGTGCTCGACGAAGGCCTGCTGGGCTCGCCCTACTCGCTGGCCGAGATGCGGCTGCTGTGGGAACTGGCCCACTGCGAACACACCACCGCCACCGAGCTGGCACGCACCCTGGCGCTCGACGCCGGCTACCTGAGCCGCCTGCTGCGCCGGTTGAAGGAGCAAGGCCTGGTCGACAGCACCCGTTCACCCACCGACGCACGCCAGACCGAACTGCGCCTCACACCCGCCGGGCGCCATGCCTTCGCGCCCTTCGACCAGCGCTCGCGCGAGCAGGCCGCCGCGCTGCTGGCGCCGCTGCCCGAGGCGCACCGCCAGCAGGTGCTGCAGGCGATGGGCACCTTGCAGCGCCTGCTGGGCGACGACGAAACGCCGCGCCAGGCCGCGGCGCCCTATCTGCTGCGCCCGCACCGCCCGGGCGACATGGGCTGGGTGGTGTCGCGCCACGGCGCGCTCTACGCACAGGAGTACCGCTGGGACATGCGCTTCGAAGCGCTGGTCGCGCGGGTGGCGGCCGACTTCATCGAGCGCTTCGACCCGGCCCGCGAAACCGGCTGGATCGCCGAGCGCGACGGCCAGAACGTCGGCTGCGTCTTCCTCGTGCAGGCGCGCGATGAACAGAGCCATGCGCCGCTGCCCGGCGTGGCGCAGCTGCGCATGCTGCTGGTGGAGCCCACCGCGCGTGGCCTGGGCCTCGGCCGGCACCTGGTGCAGGAATGCGAACGTTTCGCGCGCATGACGGGCTACCAGCGCATCGTGCTGTGGACCAACAGCCTGCTGCTCGCCGCGCGCGGCATCTACCAGAAGGCCGGCTACACGCTCACCGCGAGCGAGCCGCACCACAGCTTCGGCCACGACCTCGTGGGCGAGACCTGGCAGAAAGAGCTGACATGAGCTGTGATTGCGGCGCACCTCGCGCCTACGTCGACTGCTGCGGGCGTTTCCACGCCGGCCCCTTGCACCTGCAGGCACCCGACGCCGAAACGCTCATGCGCTCGCGCTACAGCGCCTACGTGCGCGACCTGATCGACTACCTGCTCGCCACCTGGCACCCGAGCACCCGGCCGGCGCTCATCGAACCCAATCCGCCCGGCCTGCGCTGGCTGGGGCTGACGGTGAAGACGCACCAAGTGCAGGACGCCGACCATGCGACGGTCGAGTTCGTCGCCCGCAGCAAGCTCGGCGGGCGTGCCCACCGCCTGCAGGAAAAGAGCCGCTTCGTGCGCGAAGACGGGCGCTGGTTCTACCTGGACGGGGATCTGGATTGAGGTCCGGCGCTGGGCCGCCCCAAGCCGGACGGCGCCCCTCGGGGCAGGAGCGCAGCGACTGGGGGGCCAGAGTCTTCAGGCGAATTCCTGCCGAACGGCCGCCGACATCAGGCGGCGGATGATCCACGCCAGGAGGCCGCAGGCCCCGAGCGTCACCACCACCGCCATCACCCGCGCCGCGGTCACGAAGCCGCCGAACACCCCCGCCGCGGTGGGCGGCAGCGCGGCGCTGCTGAGTGCATGGTCGACGATCGCCTGCATCAGCTCCTGCTGCAGCCACAGCCCGAGCAGGTTGGCGACGATGGCCACGACGAGCAGGCCGATGAAGCTGCGCCGCGCCCAGTCGAGCCGCAGCAGCAGGCCGATGGCCGAAGCCAGCATGGCCACCGACAGCACAAGCACTGCACCCGTCACCCAGGGCAGCTTCACCATCAGCCAGCCCGTCAGGCCGGCCTGCGCGGGCAGCGGCAGCAGCGAGGCGAGCATCGCGTTTTGCACCAGCGCCGAGGCACTGGCCGCCACGCCCAGCAGGATGAACAGCCACGCGATGGCGGTGACGAAGAGGGAGCGGGAACCGACGGCGATGGTGGTGGGCATGGCGAAACTCCTGCGCGCAATGCCGTCATTTCGACAGCGCGCGCGGGCGCTGTCATTCCCGTGCACAGGGTGTCGCCCCGTGATGAAGGGGGAGGAACTACCCGCAAGCCTTCAGCCGAAACGCAGGGCGTGGATGGGCGGCAGGTGCCCCGCGACGTGCGTCCAGGTGTCGCCCGCGTCGTCGCTCGACCACAGGTTGCCGGTGGTGCTGCCCATGAGCAGCGAGCGGCCGGTGTCGTCGACCACCAGGCCGTGGCGATAGACGAGGTCGTAGCAGTCCTGCTGCGGCAGGCCGGTGCGCAGCGCCTCGAAGCTCTTGCCACCGTCGCGCGTGCGGTGAACGAAGAAGGCGCCGTCGACCGGCACGCGTTTCTCGTCCTTCACCGCGGGGGCGAACCAGGCGGTGTCGGGGTCGCGCGGATGTGCCGCGACCGCAAAGCCGAAGCCCGTGGTCGGCGGCTTCAGTTCCTGCCAGCTCGCCGAGCCGTCGACCGAGCGGAAGATGCCGTTGTGGTGCTGGCACCAGACGGTGGTCGGCACCGCGGCACATGCGGCGATGAGGTGCGGGTCCTGGGTGTTCTCGTCGCCGGCCTGCTCGGGCGGCATGAAGTCGGCGCGCATGCCCTTGGCCTGCAGTGCCCATTGGGTGCCGCCCTCGCGGCTGCCCCACACGCCGCCGCAGCTGATGCCCAGCAGCAGTTCGCCCGGCCGCGTGGGGTGCGGCAGGATGGAGTGGATGCCCGGCACGTCGTAGCCGCCGCCGAACCAGCCCAGCCGCTCGGGGCGCGACCAGAGCCCGTCGACGAGCTGCCAGTGCTCGCCGCCGTCGCTGCTCTTGAAAAGACCGCCGGGCAGCGTGCCGGCCCAGATGGCGCCGTGAATCGCTTCCATCGACCAGATCTGCACCAGCTTCCACGCCGGCCCTTCGGCACCCTCGGGCTGCGGCGGGTAGGCGGGCGTGTCGACCTCGCGCCAGGTGGCGCCGGCGTCGTCGCTCGCGTGCACCTTCACGCCGAAGTGGCCGAGGTTGAGCGCTGCCAACATGCGGCCCGTGCCGCCGATCGGCGGCAGCACCATCGACACCGGCTCGGCGAGAAAGCTCACCTTGGCGACGCCCCATCCCTTGTCCGAGCGCTGCAGCTCGAACAAGCCCTTGCGCGTGGCCACCCACGCCCTTGTTGCCGTCATCTCGTCATCCTCCTGAGAGCGCCTGCAGCACATGCACCTGGCTGTCGGCCTTCAATGCGTCGTCGAGCCGCACGCGCTCCTGGCTGCGCCGACCGTCGATGAACACCACCACGTTGGGCCGCAGGTGGCCCTGGTCGTCGAGCACGTAGCCCCGCAGCCGCGGGTTGAGCTCGAACGCCGCCTGCAAGGCCTCGCGCAGCGTGGCCGCAGCGGTCTCTACCTCGGGCACTTCGGTGAAGCGCTTGAGCTGCTGGGTGAAGAAGAGGCGGGCCACGGGGCGCGATCATGCCGCCAGTGCGTCGCAATGACCACCCGTCGGCAACTCGCGGGAAGGGCTGGGAGAATCCGCCTCCCCTCGCCGCCGCCCCCTCGCCTTCATGTCCACCGGAGCCCTGTACGCCGCCCTCGCCTTCGCACTGTGGGGCATCTTCCCGCTCTACTTCCGGCAGATCGCCACCGTGCCCTCGGGCGAGATCCTGGTGCACCGGATCGTGTGGTCGCTGGTCTTCGTGCTGGTGGTGATGGCGCTGCGGCGCCAGTGGGCCTGGGTGAAGCCGGTGCTGAGCCAGCCCAAGGTGCTGCTGGCCTTCGCTGCGAGCGCCGTGCTGCTGTCGGCCAACTGGCTGGTCTACATCTGGGCGGTCAACAACGGCCACGTGATCGACGCAAGCCTTGGCTATTTCATCAACCCGCTGGTCAACGTGCTGCTGGGCTACACCGTGCTGCACGAGCGCCTGCGCCGCGCGCAGTGGGTGGCGCTCGCCCTCGCGGCGGCGGGCGTGCTGTGGCTCACCTTCCTCGCCGGCCACCTGCCCTGGATCGCGCTGGCGCTGGCCGGCAGCTTCGGCGCCTACGGACTGTTGCGCAAGGTGGCGGTGCTGGGCGCGCTCGAAGGGCTGACGCTCGAGACCCTGCTGCTCGCCCCGCTGGCCGCCGCGGTGCTCGGGGCGTGGATGTGGCAGGGCACGAGCGTCTTCCCGGCGCCCGAGGCCTCGACCAACTTCTGGCTCATCGCCGCAGGGCCGATCACCGCCGTGCCGCTGCTGCTCTTCGCGGCCGGCGCGCGCCGGATCTCGCTCACCACCCTCGGTCTGCTGCAGTACATCGGCCCGACCATCCAGCTCGCCCTCGGGCTGTGGCTCTTCCACGAGCCCTTCTCGGCCGAACGGCTGATGGGGTTTGCGCTGATCTGGGCCGCGCTCGCCCTCTACAGCATCGAAGGCTGGTGGCGCAGCCGCAGCACGGCACCACAAACTGCCTGATTTCCCTTCTTTTCGGGACCTCCGGTTGGCGTGCGCTCGCCTACCATAGGCAATTCCTTTTTCCGCTCATGGCTTTGTGGTGAACCCCATCAAGAAGGTGCTGGTGCTGCGCTATTCGCAGAGCGGCCAGCTCGACGACCTGGCCGACAGCTTCATCGCCCCGCTGCGCCAGGACCCGGACATCTCGCTGCACATCGAGACGCTCAGGCCCCGCAAGCCCTTCCCCTTCCCGTGGAGCTTCTTCCGCTTCCTCGACGCCTTCCCCGAGTCCCACCACCTCGTGCCGCCGGAGCTGGAGCCGCTCTCGCTGAGTGGCGACGAAGACTTCGACCTCATCGTGCTGCCCTACCAGGTGTGGTTCCTCGCGCCGTCGCAGCCCGTCACCGCCTTCCTCAAGCACCCGGTCGGGCGCAAGCTGCTCCAGGGCAAGCCCGTCGTCACGCTGATCGCCTGCCGCAACATGTGGCTGATGGCGCACGAGAAGCTCAAGGCGATGCTGGCCGAGGCCGGCGCGCGCCTGCTCGACAACGTCGTCTACATCGACCCTGGCCCCACGCTCGCCACCTTCTTCACCACGCCCAAGTGGGTGCTGAGCGGCAGCCGCAAGGGCTTCTGGGGCATGCCCGACGCGGGCCTGAACCCGCAGCAGATCCAGGGCGCCCGCCGCTTCGGCAAGGCGCTCGTCGAGGCGCTGCACGCCGATCGTGAAAAAAGCACGCAGCCCATGCTCACCGGTCTGGGCGCGGTGACGGTCGAACCGCGTCTTTTCATCAGCGAGAAGGCCGGCTCCCGCAGCTTCCACGTCTGGGGAAAACTCGTGCGCGCCGTCGGCCGCCCCGGCGCGCCGCAGCGCGTGCCGCTGCTCGCGTTGTATGTGAGCTTCCTCATCGTGATGATCGTCACGGTTGTGCCGACCAGCCTCGTGCTGCAGGCGCTTCTGAGGCCCTTCATGGGAGGGTGGCTCTCTAGAATCAAGACCCAGTACGAACAGCCCTCGGGCTCGTCCACGGAACGCAGCCACCTGTATGAGGACTGAAGTTTTTCTGACGCGCACCGGCGCCTTCCTGCCCTTCGAGCCGGTCTCCAACGACGAGATCGAAACCGTGCTGGGCATGGTGGGCGGCAAGCCCTCTCGGGCGCGCCGCATGGTCCTGCGCAGCAACGGCATCCAGTCGCGCCAATACGCCATCGACCGCGCCACCGGCGAGCCGGCGATGACCAACGCCCAGATGACGGCCGCGGCCATCCGCGCCATGGGCGAGATCGGCCGCGTCGACACCCTCGTCACCGGCACCTCGCTGCCTGACCAGCTCATGCCCAACCACGCCGTGATGGTGCACGGCGAGCTCGGCTGGCCGCGCCTGGAAGCCGTGTCCTGCGCCGGCATCTGCCTGTCGGGCACCGCCGCGCTCAAGCACGCCTGGCTCGCCATCCGCGCGGGCGAAGCGAAACGTGCGGTCGCCACCGGCTCCGAGCTCGCCTCGCCCATCATGCTCGCGCGCAACTT